>JAYEHA010000115.1:0-4255 GCA_034659335.1 Bacillota bacterium | reverse complement strand
AAAAGTGTTTAATGATAAAAAATTAATTTTAGGGCTATTAATTTTTTGGTTTTTATTGACAGGAAAATTTACGCTTTATAATAGTATTGTTGGGATATCAATAGTACTATTTATTGTATACATTTCCGATGTAATTTTAGGCGATGATAATCAAATGAGTGGAAAAATTAAGGCAAGTAATTTTTTTAAATTTACATTTTTTGTAATTGTTGATATATATAAAGCTTCATTAACTCATATGATAAAAATTATAAAAAATAAGTCGAAACCTATAGTTATTCATGTAAAATTAGAAACTAATAATTCTTTTATAGCTTCACTTATTTCTAATGCAATTACTTTGACACCTGGAACAATTACATTAGAAATTGAAGAGAATTCTAAATTGAAAGTTTTAACTATTATTGAAAAGGAAGAAGAAATTGAAAAGATAAAGAAAAATATTATTAGGCGATATGAAAAAGTTTTAACAAAAGGGTTAGAGAGGTAAGATAATGTTAAATATAACTATAATTGTTTTATGTGTTGCGTTATCCGTATCTTTTTTTAGGTTTTTAAAAAGTAAAAATATTTGGGATAGATTACTGAATCTCAATTTAATAAGTGTGAAAATACTTATGATTTTTACAGTTTATTCAATAATACTTGAGGATTTAAATTTATTAAATACATCACTTACTTTTGTAATTGTAAGTTTTTTAGCAATAGTTCTTATTTCGAGATTTATTATTTCTGGAGGGCGAACAAAATGATTTTACTTTCAAATATATTGTTGGTAATTAGTTGGATTTTAATTATTATAGGGTTAATTGGAATATCAAGATTTGATGAAATGTATTCGAGATTGTTAACTAGTTCTAAAATTGATTCTGCAGCTATTTCGTTGATATTAATTGCGCTTGCTTTAAGAGAAGGTCTAAATGAAATGACATTAGTTTTATTGCTTATTTTTATATTTGTTTTATTTACATCTCCAATAACAAATCATCTTATTGCGTTTAGTGCGTATAGAAATGGAGTGAAAGTTGAGGAGGAAAAAAATGATTAAAATTTTTTTTCATATATTGGCTTTGATTATAGCGATATATATTATTAATACTAAAGATTATTTAAATGCTGTTATTACTTATACAGCTTTTTCATTGTTTTCAGCGGTAATATATTTTTTGAATTATGCGCCTGATGTAGCTATTGCAGAAATTGCAATTAGTAGTGCAATAGTGCCTTTGATTTTTATTATTGCTATTTCAAAGCAAAAGGAATATGTAGTTGTAGGAGATGTTTTTAATGGAAAATTTTTAGAAAAAGAAAGATATATTTTATCGGTATTAGATGAATTCACTCAAATTAATAAATTGAAATTGAAAATTATTAGAAATTCAGAAGATTTGGTTATGTCAGGAGTTTTTAGAGAAGTTAATGTAGATTTAAGTATTGAAACTTTGGGTAACGATAAAGGTTATTATTTTATTGGAAAAGAATCAAGTGCGCTTATGCATAAAATGGAAAAATATATTGATAATAAATCTAAAATAAGTGTAATATTGATGCCAGATGTTGATATGTTAAGAAGTGATAACTAATGAGAAAATTTATTTCTGTAGTGCTGATAATATTTTTTGCATTTTTGTTAGTTTCTTCATTTATTGAAAGTGGGTTTATTGTAAATGAATTATCTAGCAATTATTATATTGGGAATACATTTATTGAAGTGGGTTCTAAAAATATTGTAACTGGTATTTATTTAGATTATAGATTATTTGATTCAATTTTTGAAGCAGGAATTTTATTAGTAGCAGTTGCTGGAGTGATTTTTATGTCTAAAAAAGATGATAAAATGCGAGGAGATGGTATAAATGAAAGAAAGTAAAATACTTAAATCAATGAGTCATTTTATTTATCCCTTTGTAATTTTATATGGATTTTATGTAACTATTCATGGAGATTTAACACCTGGCGGAGGTTTTCAAGGTGGCTCAATAATTGCAACTGGATTATTATTAATGACTTTTTTTTCTGATGTTAGATTTAATTTAATTAAACTAAATAAAATTGAAAAAATACTTTTTTTATTTTTAATTATTATTTCAATGAGTTCATTTATTTCAAAAGGTGTTTTTTTTACAAATCCCTTAGGGAATTTTAAACGAATATTTTTAATTGTACTTAATTTAATTTTGGGTTTTAAAGTATCTATAGGATTAGTAAATATTTTAGAGTCTTTTTTGGAAGAGGGTGATCCGTTTTGATTAATGTAGTTTTAGCGTTTTGTATTTTTTTAATTGGAATATATGGTTTATTAATATCAAAAGATATTATTAAGTCGTTAATAAGTTTTAATATTGCACAAGCATCGTTAATAATGATTTATTTAGATTTTTCTGCAATAGGGAAGAGTAAAGTTCCGATTTATACTAATAGAGTAGGAGATATGGTAGACCCGTTACCACAAGCTATGATGCTTACTAACATTGTAATTGGAGCATCGATTACTGCTTTAGTTCTTATGATGAGTATAAAAATATTTCATCATTTTGGAACTCTTGAATGGAAAAAAATTATTGAAAGGAATGAATTATGATTTTATTAGTATTTATTCCAATATTCACATCATTAGCGATATATTTATCAAAAAATACAAAAGTAACAGTATATTCTTCTTTTTCTAATTTAATAGAAATTGGTATAATTTTATATTTGATTAAATATGTAATAAATAATGGAACTCAAAATATTATAATTGGCGGATGGTCAAAGATTGTGGGAATTTCATTACAACTTGATTTAGTTAATGCAATTATTTTATTAGTTACAGCATTTTTATGGTTAATTACTATAATTTATTCATTACCAAAGCAAAAGGAAGATTTTAAATTTTACTTCTTTTTAAATTTTTTAAGAGGTACTTTTTATGGGTTGATTTTATCGAATGATTTATTTAATATGTTTGTTTTCATTGAAATAATTTCACTTATTTCAGCTATATTGATAATATATAAAAAAGATGGATATGCACTTAGAGCTGGTATTTATTATTTATTATTTAATAGTATTGGAATGATTTTTTATTTATTGGGAATTGTAATTATTTACACTAATACAGGGACTATGAATATTGAGAGTTTAATGACTGTTGATATTAATGCAACTATGAAAATGGGAATAGCATTAATTATTGCGTCAGCAGGTGTTAAGTCGGCGTTTTTTCCTGTCTATAATTGGTTGCCAAAAGCGCATACTGCAGCTCCTTCTTCAATTTCAGCTTTACTTTCAGGAGTGCTTGTAAAAACAGGTTTCATTGTACTTATTAAATTTTTTAGATATATAGATAATACAATGTATTTTGAATTTCTTACTGCGGTTGGTATAGTAACTTGTATACTAGGATTTATTTTTGCAATGAGCCAAAAAGATATTAAAAGTATTTTAGCTTTTCATACAGTTTCTCAATCTGGATTAATATTGATTGGACTAGTTGGAGGAGTAACTTCTCAAATGGGTGGATTTTTACATATAATTAACCATGCTTTTTTTAAGAGTTTACTTTTTTTAACAATAGGATTAGTTATTAAAAAATATAATATTAGAAGAGTGGATAAGATTAAAGGGGTATTTAAAAAATTGCCTGTGATTTCAATTTTAATAATAATTGGGATTCTCTCAATTACAGGATTTCCATTTACAAGTGGATTTGTATCAAAAGTGATAATAAAAAGTTATTATAAAGGGAATGTTTTTATGACAATATTATTTCATATAATAAACTTAGGTACTATAATTTCATTTATTAAAGTATCGCAAATATTTTTTGGAACTACTCGTAATAAGGAAATAAAAGAGTCATTTAAAGAAAATATTTCGATAATAATTTTAGGTGGAGTAACTATAATAGCTGGTATATATGAAATGTATATTCTTAATAATAATTTTAATTTTAATATATATATAACAATAAAAGATTTTTTGATATATGGAATTTATTTAATGATAGGGTATGGATTTTATTTTTATTTCCTTAAAAAAGAATCGAATATATTTTATACAATTCGTCATAAGCATTTAAATTTTAGAGATGCAAACGTATTATTGTTAATGTTTATGATATTGTCAATTGTCTTTATTAAATAAAAGTTGAATTATGTGAAAAAAATAATAAGCAAAAAATAAGCATTACCAAAAACAAAGGAATAGAAGAGAAAGTACTAATGAAAAAGGCGAGGCTATGTTTATTGGTGTTCGTCTATTGATAATTATG
>JAYEHA010000114.1:0-4298 GCA_034659335.1 Bacillota bacterium | reverse complement strand
ATACTTCATCAGCATTTTCTAAAAAATCTTTTGTAATATTCATTTCAATTACATCCATGCCACATTCTCTAATGACTTTCATTCTCATTATACCATTTAATAAACCATTTTCAAGACTCGGTGTATATAATTTATTATTTTTTACAATGAAAATATTAGAAATAGCACCTTCAGCAAGAAAAAACTTTTCATTAAAAAATATTACTTCATCAAACCCTTGATTTTTAGCTTCTTTAAATTCTAATAAATTTTCTAAATAATTAGTTGTTTTTAATCTAGCAACTTTTGAAGTAGAATTTCTAGCTACATCGCTAATTATAAGATTAAATCCTTTTTCATAATCTTTAATATTATAATTACTCTTTTTCATCATTATTATTAAATCACTAAAATTATTATTTTTTACAATTGTTATTTTTAAAGCTCCATTAAATCTATTTCTCTCTATTAAAGCTTCAATAATATTTTTAATATCTTCATTTGAATATTTTGTTTTTATATTTAAAATATCAAGACTAGATTTTAATCTAACTAAATGTTCATCTAAATATATTGGTTTAAAATTTCTTATTTTTATTGTTTCAAATAAACCATATCCATACATTACGCCATCAATTAAAGGAATTATTTTTGCTTTTTCATTATTACTAAAAAAATATCCATTATAAAAATATACCATAATTTATCACCTACAAATTTAACGTATCAACTAAAGCTTTTGCTTTATCTAAAGACTCTTGATATTCATCATATGGATCTGAATCCCAAACAATACCTCCCCCCACTTGAAAATATACTTTTTTATCTTTAACAACCATAGTTCTAATAACAATGTTTAAATCCATATCTCCATTAAAATCGATATAACCAATAGCTCCTGTATATATATTTCTTTGTGTTTTCTCTAACTCATCAATAACTTCCATTGCTCTTATCTTTGGCGCTCCTGTAATAGAGCCACCAGGAAATGTCGCTTTTACACAATCTATAGAATCATATTTTCTATCAATTTTACAAGTTACAGTTGAAACTAAATGAAATACAGTAGGATATTTTTCAATTACAAATAATTCCGGTACTTTTACCGTACCAGTTTTGGCTACTTTTGAAAAATCATTTCTTTCTAAATCTACTATCATTAATAATTCTGCTCTATCTTTTTCACTCATTAACAATTCGTTTTCTAACTTATTATCTTCTATCTCATCTTTTCCTCTTGGTCTAGTACCTTTTATTGGTCTAGTTTGAAACTTATCTCCTTTTAAAGAAATAAATCTCTCAGGCGAAGATGATAATATCTGATAACTAGAAAAATCCATATATGCTGAAAATGGTGCTGGATTAATATCTCTAAGCTTTGAATATAACTCAATAGGATTATCTCTTAAAATCGTATCAAATCTTTGAGTCATATTAACTTGATAAATATCACCATTTCTTATATAAGTTTTAATCTTTTTAATAGCATTAAGATACTCTTCTTTAGTCATATTTGAATTAATTGCAACATTAGAATTATACTTAGTAACTTCTAGTTTTTTTAAATCATTATTATTTATTATTTTAATAATACTATTTACTCTACTTTGCCCATTATTATTTAACTCAGAATCAGTTATATATACTTTTTTAGTAGAATGTTCATAAATAATTGAGCCATTATAAAAACCAAAATTCATATCTTCAATATTTGTATCATCTATAGCAGTTCTTCTAATATTTTCTAAATGATACAATAAATCATATGAGAAATGACCAATAACCCCTCCAATAAAAGGTAGTTCGGAAGTATAATTTTTATTAAATTCATTTAAATATTTTTTTAAAATATCAAACGGATCGTCATTTAATTCCTTAATTTCATCGCTCTTTATTATAGTAATTTTTCCATTTTTAGATTTAACTTGCATAAACGGATCAAATGCAATAATAGAAAACTTACCTAATTTTTCATATTTATCACTACTATCTAAAAACAGTGGCAATTTTTCATTTTTAAATAATTGAAATATTTCAAATGGTTTAAGTAAAGTACTTATTTCTTTAATAATCATTATTATCACTCATTTCTAAAAAATTATTAATAAGCTCTAATCCTTGCTCAGTTAAAACTGCTTCAGGATGAAATTGAACGCCTACTACAGGATAATCTTTATGTCTAATTCCCATAATCTCACCTAATTTAGTCTCTGCCGTAATTTCCAATTCATTAGGCAAAGTAATACTGTCTACTATCAACGAATGGTACCTTGTTACTTTTAAAGGATTATTTAACCCTTTAAATATACCTCTACTTTTATGTGATATTTCAGATACTTTCCCATGTACTGGTTCATTAGCTTTAATTACTTTAGCCCCAAAAACCTCTGCAATAGCTTGGTGCCCTAAACAAATTCCTAAAACCGGAAACACTCCCTTTAACTCGCTAATTATTTTTTTTGAAATACCAGCTTCATTAGGAGTACCAGGCCCAGGTGATATTACTATTATACTAGGCTTTAAATCTTTTATTTCATCAATAGTTATCTTATCATTCCTAACTACTTTTACTTCCCTTTTCAACATTTTTAAATACTCTACAAGATTATAAGTAAATGAATCGTAATTGTCTATCATTAAAATCATAATTAAATTAACCTTCCTTTTTTAAACTATGTTTTCATTTTACAAGTATTTTTGTTTTATTTCAAGGTCTAACAATTTAAAATATCAATAATTATCCATTTTATAGTACTTTCCAATATTCAACTTTATATTTACATAAATAAAAAAATGTAAAAAAAATCAAAAAGCGTGCAAATAAATTTGCAGGCCTTCATTGAAAATAAATCATTCCCCTTTTTCACTTTCTTCAAGCAATTTATCAAAATCACTTTTGTATAATTGGTCTTGCTTAATACGGTATTTTTCATATTCACTTTCAGCAAAGGATTTTGCAATAGCTGCAGTAACTTTACCTACATCTTCCAAAATTTCCCTCTCATTAAATTGCAAGAAAGCATTTAATCTATTAGCCCAATCTTCCATTGTCATAGGCACTCTACGTTCAGCTTGTAATTCTGCATAATCTAAGTACATAGTTACGATTCTATCCAATGATTTAATTTCATTTATTTTTAAATAATTCTTAGCAATAGACACATCACGTTTTAAAATTTTTCCATCAGGCACATTTTTCCATATAGTTAATCCCATATGATTTTTTTAGTATTTGCTCTTTTCATAATAATCTCCGCTGCTGTAGAACCATGAATTGCATAATGAAGTTTATTTTGCACTATTTTAAAAAAACGCTTTGTTATATTTGAGTCAACTGAATAATTCATTGCTGTAGCATATATATCTGTTATTTTTTGATAAAATCTTCGTTCACTGGCACGAATTTCACGAATTTCTTCAAGAAGAAGATCATAATATTCCTCGTTTAAAAACGTACCATTCTTCATTCTTTCTTTATCCAAAACATAACCTCGAATTGAATAATTCTTTAAAACTCTCCCTGCCCAATTTCTAAATTGAATTGCCTTTTCTGAATTTGTACGAAAGCCAATTGCTATTATCATTTCAAGATTATAGTACTTGGTATTATATTTTTTCCCATCAGACGCAGTTCGTCGGAATTTCCGACATACTAAATTTTCATCAAGTTCATTTAATAAAATATTTTTAATGTGTTCTGTAATCGTACTTCTACCTTTTCCAAACAATTCTGCAATCAGCTCTTGTGTCATCCAAACGTTTTCATCTGCAACAAATACTTCTATAGAATTTTCTTCACTTTGACCTGTAAATATTAAGAATTCTGCTGTACTACTTCTTATGTGATGCTTTACATCCATTCTTCACCTCCTGTTACTTAACTTTCATATTTTTAAATATAAAAAAATTTCTATTAAATGAATTTAATTAATACCAGGTATTAATCACAAAAGATTTGTATACCACTACTTCTATGTGATATTTCAGATACTTTTCCATATACTAGTTCATTAGCTTTAATTACTTTAGCCACAAAGACTTCTGCAATAGCTTGGTAACCTAAACAAATTCCTAAAATTGGAAACACTCCCTTTAATTCGCTAATTTTTTTTTTGAAATGCCAGCTTCATCAGGAGTGATATTACTATTATACTAGGCTTTAAATCTTTTATTTCATCAATAGTTATCTTATCATTTTTAAATACTCTACAAGATTATAAGTAAATGAATCGTAATTGTCTATCATTAAAATCATAATTAAATTAACCTTCCTTTTTTAAACTATGTTTTCATTTTACAAGTATTTTTGTTTTATTTCA
>JAYEHA010000113.1:0-4368 GCA_034659335.1 Bacillota bacterium | reverse complement strand
TTACTCTCTAAATCATTAATAAATTTTTTAAATAACTCTTCATCAAAATCATCTTCTATCGTTTTATCTATCACTGTTTTTACTAAATCAATAGAAATATTATCTATGATACCAGAATCAATAATATTTCCAGCTATTGACAATTTAAGTGCAGTTTTAATTTTATCTTCACTATTTTCAACATATTCAGTAAATTCAGGTAAAAAATTTAACACTTCTTTATTAAACTTCTTTTTTTCTTCTTCAAATAAATCTTGAATTCCAGTCCTTTCCTTTAATATACGCATAACTCTCGCTGTTAAATATGGAGCAGTTTTACTATATTCAATAGTTGAAATCATTTCTAGAACTTCAATCATAAAATCAAATTTTTCTCTCTTTGTTTTTAAATACTTATCAGCTAATTTATCTGTCGTTGTTAATACACAAGGTATACAATCTACAAAACTATCTATAACCATTAAATCCCCTTTCAGTTCACTATGTAATAGTTTAGCAACTAAAAAATGAATAGTCAAGAAAACTATTCATCTTTTTACAACTCTTATTCTTCCTCAATACATATTTCATGCCTCTTAATAGCAATTATTGTTTTTGGTATTAAAATCAAAATTATTAAAGACACAATAGTAATTAAAGCTATTGATATTATCTTAAAAATATATACATCTGTCATATGATACATCAAAGCGCTAGAAATAGACATTGATGCAAGTGGAAAGGAATATGCCCACCATGATAAATAAAATTTAATTTTAGAAAACATTTTATATTCACTAAGCAAAAATGTTGTTAAAAATAATGCGAAATAATATAAAATTTTTGCAAAACCATCTATATTATGAGTTAATTTTACATATGCAGTAAACCCTATTGCAGGAGGTGCAATTAAAATTGCTAAAGTTGGAATAAGCTTTTCCGGTAATGGATGATGAAATATAATTCTATATATAAATATTGAAAATAATATAACCCAAAATAAAAGCCCAACACTATAAAAAAACCACAATATTTCTTGATTGATATGTGCAATTCCAGCAACTGGTATAAGCATATTCCCAACAACTGGTATAAACCAAGCAGGATTAAAATACTTAATATCAAACTTAGGATGAAAAACCCAAATTGATATTATTTTATACGTAAAAATAGTATGAATTATAGTTCCAATAACCCATAAATATTTAGACAAAAATACATTAGTACTTAAAAATGAAATACTTAATAATAATAACGCAACAGATATAGTTGGGAAAAAATTTAATTTAACTGGATTTTTAAAATCTTTTTTTACCTCATCAAAATATTTTACCATTTTTAATATATACATAAAAGATATTAAAATAAACGTTATTGTTGTTATACTTAAAAAATACTTACTCAAATCTATTGGAAAATCGAAAATTTCTACAGCCTTTTCAAAAGCTATTGTAACTCCTGCTAACCCTAATATCACTGAAAATGCTGATATTGGGAAAAATTTAATTCTATCGTTATCCATTTTATCACTCCTATAATTTTTTAAACGTTAATGATATTCGTTATCACTTAGAGTATATTAACATATTCTTTTTATTATGTAAAGCTTTTAAATTTAAAAACATTGAAAAAAATCTTTTTTTTTATTGACAAAAATATCTAACGGTATTATACTTGCTATAACAATAAATGCTAAAGCAAGTAGTGTGGGAGAAATTATGAGAATAAACGAAGTAATTGATGTTATACCAAAATATATGCAAAAAATTTGTTTTAATTACGCCCCCAGAAGATCTAAAAATGAAATGAATAATACACATATAAAAGTACTGATTGCCATTGGCAAAAATCCGGGAGTTTCTTTGCATGAATTAAGTAACCTAGTCATGATAGATCCAGGTGCTTTAAGTAGAATTATTAAAAAATTTAATGATGCAAATTTAATAAAACAAGAAAGAAGCAAAACCGACAGGAGGGTTTTATCTATTTTTTTAGAAAAATCAGGTAATGAAATATATTTAAAGAATTTAGAAAAAATAGAGATGCATATTACTGAAATTTTTTCGAAATTTACAGAAGACGAAAGAGAAGATATTATTTCTGCATTGAAAATATTAAGAAAATATTTAAAGAAATTTTAATTTAGGAGGCAATAAAATGGAAAAAAATGAAATACAGAAATTTTATAAAAACAATTATAGTGTAAGAGAATTTTATCATATTGTAGATAAGGCATTTATGTCTATAGGAGCTTTTAGAAAAGGGAAAAAGGTTGGTTTTTTAGATAAAAAATTTGAAGAAAGAATTAATTTAGCTGTTACTGAAGTAAATGGTTGTGAGCTATGCAATGTTTTTCATGTTGGAAAAGCTAAAAAAGCAGGAGTAAGCCAAATGGAAATTACTTCATTAAATCTTGGTGGAATTGGTATTCAAACTACAAAAGAAGATATTGCAATTGAATTTGCAAAACATTATGCCGAAAATAAAGGAAAACCCAAAAGATTAGAATGGGAAAAACTTGTTAAAGCATATGACATTGAAAAAGCTGAAAGTATTATGGGAGCAATAAGAATTATAATGTTCGGGAATGCTCAAGGAATTGCAGCAGGAGCATTTTTAAATAGACTTAAATTTAAACCAGTAAAAAACAGTAATATATTTAACGAGTTGGGAATAATTTTAAGTGTAGTTTTATTTGTTCCAATATTAGGAATAAAATATATTTTAAAACAATTATAATTTATATATTCAGATATAATTATTCCTATAAGATATATTAGATGTTAAAAATAAAAAACTAGCTAAAATATGGTAATATTACCATTAATAGCTAGTTTTTATTTGTACTAAATTTTACTCAGTTTCATTCCAATCAAAAAATTTATTTTTCTCAAAAGTTAATATAAATTGAACACCTTTATTTTCTTCACTTATGCACTTAATAGTTCCACCTAATTTTTTTTCAACTATCTCCTGCACAATATTCATTCCAAGTCCACTACCACCATTCCCATATTTAGTTGTAAAATAAGAATTAAATATTTTATCAATATTTTCTTTTTTTATTCCTTTTCCATTATCAGTATAAATTAAAAATAGTTTTTCATTTTCTAAAAATAATTTTATATTAACCAATAATCTTTTTGGACTACTATAACCATGTTTAATAGAATTCATAATGAAATTAGTTATAATTTGAGTGAATAATCCTGGTATAGTTTTTAAAAATAATTTTTCAGGACAATCAATAATAACTTCACTATCAATTTTATTTACTTCATGTTTTAAATTTAATAAAATTTCTTTCATATAATCATTAACATTAAATTTTCTACTATTTAAACTTAATTGATCAATTGAAATTTGTTTAAAGGACTTAATAATTTCTACTGTATTAAGCAAGTTATTAGATAAAATTTCTGAAATTTCTTCTGTTTTATTTAAAAAATCAATAAATTGTGTTTTTGATAATTGCCCATTATTTAACATTTCTTTTAATTTTTTAATTTCATCTAATAAATAACTACTACTTGTAGTAGCAATTCCTAATGGAGTACTTACTTCATGTGTTATTCCTCCGACAAGACTTCCCAAATTAGCCATATTTTCAACCTTCATCATATGAATATGAATTTTTTCTATTTCATTCACTCTATCAATAACTCTTTTTTCTAAATCTTCATTTGATATTCTCAATTCTTGTTCAATTTTTTTAGTTTTGGTAATATCTCTTCCTTGAATAATAATAATATTATTATCATTCTCATTATCATAAATGGGTTTAACGGATACATTCAAATAAACAATCTCACCATTTTTATCAATATTAGTAGCATCAAAAATTGTAGTTTCACCTTTTAATGCGCTTTTTAAAGCTTTTCTTAATACCTCTTGTAATTCATCAGAATGACTCCACCAAATAGTATCCCAGAAATATTTACCGACTACCTCTTCTGCTTTAATATTTATGAAATTAAGTCCTACATCATTTATACGAAGCACTTTCCCGTCTAAACCTAAAATTCCTATTAATTCAATACTTTGATTAAATACCGCTTCAAATTTCTTTTCTATATTCTCTTTTTCAATTTGATTTTTTTCTAATATGTTTCTAGTAATTATTTGAAAGAGAATAAGCATAATCGAAATACCCAAAATACCTATAGCAAAAATTAATTTTTGAGTATTTTTTTGAACATCATGATATATAACTTCTTCTGAAGCTATAACCAATATAGACCAAAATGTATTTTCTATTTTCAAAGATTCAAATACACCATAATTCTTAGTAAAATGGCTATTAGTTTTAATATCAAAACTTACACTATCACTTTCTTTATTTAACATTCTTTTAAAAATATTTTTATAACTTTCCGTTATTTCTAGATC
>JAYEHA010000112.1:0-4382 GCA_034659335.1 Bacillota bacterium | reverse complement strand
TCTTTATAATTTGATCTTTATATACTCGAATAGTTTCTTCCTTTTCTCCATCATTTATTAAATCATTTACTGTCTTCTTATCATTAAGTTTAATTATATGATATCCAAATTGTGTTTTAACCGGCTCACTTATCTCTCCAATTTCTAAATTAAAAGCAACTGTTTCAAATTCAGGAACCATTTTATTTCTATCGAAATAACCTAATTCTCCTCCTATTGCAGCCGAACCAGGGTCTTTAGAATATTCTTTTGCTATTTCTGCAAAATCTTCTAAAACTTTAAGTTTCTCTTGAACAATTTTTAAACTAGCATCATCATCAACTAAAATATGACTTGCATCAACTTTAACAATATAATTACTATATTGTTCTTTTAAGAAATCAACATCCTCTTCAATTTCAGATTTCAATATATTGTAAAACTCTTGTAACACCATAGCATCTTGAATTTGACTCTTAATAAAATCATCATCAATATTATTTTCTTTATAATATGCTTTTCTTTCCTCGTTATCACTAATTTCTTGATTAAATGCTTCCATTGAAGATTGTACCTCTTCATTATCAATCACATAATCTGAATTTTTTACAACATAATCTTTTATAATTTGAACTCTCACTAATTTATCTAACGTTTGCTCTTTGGCAATGGAACTAATTGTTCTTCCCTTAATTTCTTGTTCCCATACATCTTCACCATATTCTTTTTCATAAACATATTTTACTAATGCTACATTTTGATTATATGATTTCTCGCTAATAAACGTATCATCAACTCTTGCAACAGAACCTTCCGGTACTACAATTTCATTTTTAGCACTTTGATCCTCTTCAACATTCTCATTTGCTGGTTGCGAACATCCAACTACAAATAAAGATATCATTACTACAACAAATACTGCAATTTTTTTATAATTCATTCTCCACTCCTATTCACACTTTTAATTATATTTACAACAAAATTAATTATATCACTAAATAAATTCTTTATAAACCTTTTTAATCACATTGTTAACCTCTTGTAATTTTTCTTTCTCTGAAATATTATCATTTCTAAAATGATATTCAAAATATGGCTTCATTTGATCAGGTATTTTTATCCTTCTCTTATACTCTCTAACTAAATATGCTAAAATATTAATATTAAAACTACCATCATCAGAAAAACTAAACCCAATTTTAGATGTTTTATCAATAACATCATAAATGCTTAATTTTTCAAACATAGATTTCATTAAAGAAATATCAATCAAAGATAACACTTCTTTAGGCATATCTCCAAATCTATCTGTAAGTTCATCTTGAATATCTATGACATCTCTTTCATATTCAACCGCAGAAATCTTCTTATACATTTCCAATTTATAATTTAAATTAGAAATATAACTATTAGGAATATATGCATTGATTTTAAAATTAATATTCGCTTCAATTTCATAATCAATCTCATCACCTCTAACTTTTCTAATACTTTCTTCAAGTAATTTTGTATAAAGCTCATATCCAATAGATTCCATTTCACCATGCTGGCTAACACCTAATAAATTGCCTGCTCCTCTTATTTCCAAATCTCGCATAGCAATCTTAAAACCAGCCCCTAACTCAGTAAAGTTTTTAATTGCTTTTAATCTTTTTTCTGCTACTCCTGATAAAACTTTATTTTCTTTATATAATAAATAAGCATAAGCAATTTTATTCGATCTTCCCACTCTACCTTTTAATTGGTATAACTGTGATAATCCAAAGTTATCGGCATCATTTATTAGTATAGTATTTACTCTTGGTATATCAAGTCCAGTCTCAATAATCGTTGTTGAAATTAATACATCAAATTCATAATTTAAAAAATCTATCATTATTTTCTCAAGATTTCTATTACTCATTTGCCCATGTGCATATCTTACTCTTAAATTAGGCACAATTCTTTCTATTTTAGAAGTAAATTCTTCAATATCTTTTACTCTATTATGAACAAAATATACTTGACCTTCTCTTCCAACCTCTCTAAGTATAGCTTCTCTAACTAAAACTTCATCAAACTCTGTAACATAAGTTTGAATAGGATATCTATTTTCAGGTGGATCTTCAATGATAGACATATCTCTAATTCCAATTAATGACATATGGAGAGTTCTTGGAATTGGAGTTGCCGTTAAAGTTAAAATATCAACATTTTCCTTAATAAATTTGATTTTTTCTTTATCTTTAACTCCAAATCTTTGCTCTTCATCAATTACTAATAACCCTAAATCTTTATATTTAATATCGTTCGATAAAATTCTATGTGTGCCAATTAATACATCTACTAATCCAATTTTGACTTTTTTTATAATCTTTCCTTGCTCTTTTTTCGTTCTAAATCTACTTAAAACTTCAATATTCATAGGGTAATCAGCAAATCTCTCTTTTAAATTTTTATAATGTTGCTGAGCAAGTATAGTAGTAGGAACTAAAAAAACTACTTGTTTCCCATTATCAACAGCTTTAAAAATAGCTCTTATAGCAACTTCAGTTTTACCATATCCTACATCACCACACAATAACCTTTCCATAGGTTGAACTTTTTCCATATCTTTTTTAATTTCTTCAGCACAAATTAATTGATCATCAGTTTCTTTATATGGAAATAAATCCTCAAATTCTTTTTGCCATCTAGAATCTTTCTCAAACTGAAATCCTTTACTCTCTTTACGTTTTGAATAAAGTTCAATTAGTTCATCTGTCATTTCTTCAATTGCTTTTTTTACTTTTGCTTTCTTTTTCTTCCACACATCACTATTAAGATTGCTAAGTTTCGTTGATTCTTTTTTCTTTCCAATATATTTTTGAATAATATCTATTTGATTAACCGGAATATAAATAACACCTGAACCAGCATAATTAATTTTTAAATAATCATTATCATTATTCATAATATTTAATTTAAATATTCCAACAAATTTTCCAATACCATGTTGCTCATGAACAACTAAATCTCCCGCTACAAGCTCCTCATAATTTTTTATAATTTTAGATTTATCACTTCTAAACTTACTTTTTTTGAATTTTCTAACTCCAAAAAGTTCATTTTCTGTAACGACTACTGTTTTTAAAGCATCTAAAATATACCCATCCTTCATAATACCCTGGGTAATAATAACTTCTCCACTTATAATATCTTTAGAATTAATCTTTGGATATATATTATTTTCCGTTAAAAAATTTTCAACGATTTTAATTTTCTCTTCATTTTCTAAAACAACTATAATCTTATAACCCTTATTTTTAAAAGTCTTGATATCATATGCAAATTCAGTAAGCTTTTTAAAATATCTCGGAGTTTCTCTTGTCGAAAAACTAACACTAAAATCATAACTAAAATCAATTATATTTTTTTGTAAATCATCAATATAAACCACTTGATTTTTTTTAATAATTCTCTTTAAATTAGAGAAATTTAATAAAATATCAAACTGTTCTTTTAATACTTCCTCATTATCTAAATAAGTAGTAAATCTTTCATTAATATCTTCAACGAAAAAATTTGCTTTTTCACTTATAATATTAGGAGATAAAATAGAAATAATAGGATTATCAAAATACTCAAGAAAATTACTTGAATTTTCATAAATTAAAGAAAAATAGTTATTTAACCCATCAATATAAACATTTTCTTTTAACATCTCTATATATTTTTCATATATCTCTAATTGTGCCTGTCTAACACTCTTTTTCTCAATTGCATCTAAAAATTTATTTATCAATTTTTCTTTTAATATTTTATCAAGAATTATTTCTCGACATGGTCCAAACTTAAACTCATCAACCTTAGAAATCGTCCTTTGCGTACTTAAATCAAACTTTCTAATTGAATCAATTTCATCTCCAAACAATTCGATTCTATAAGGCATATTACTAGTAATTGGAAAAATATCAATTATCCCACCACGAATACTAAAAGCCCCTTTTGATTGTACAATATCGTTTCTTTCATATCCTAACTGTATTAATTCATTACTAAACTCATCCAAATCAATAATTGAATCCATATTTAACAATTTATATTTATTATACCAAATATCTTTTTCGATCATTTTAATAAGCAAACTATTAATCGTCGTAATTACTATATAATTTTCTTTTGACTTTATTAAATTAAGAACTTCAATTCTTTTGTTTCTTAACTCATTAGAATGCGCATAAGAATCAAAAAAAACAATATCTTTAGCAGGGAAATATAATACATTATCAATAAATGACTTAAGCTCGTCTTCCAATTCAATAGCTTCTCTTGCATCTTTTACAATAACTATCATATCTTTATTATTCTTAATAAACATTTCATAGAGTACTACTGCTCTCGATTGATTATTAATACCAAATAATAATACATCCTTCTTATTA
>JAYEHA010000111.1:0-4394 GCA_034659335.1 Bacillota bacterium | reverse complement strand
TGTAAATATCTAAGTATATATTTTTTATATCACTGGGAAACTGGGAAGATAAATATATATGATATAAGTCAGGAAACCTGCCTAGTAATAGTATTTGTAATCTTCGGTGGGAAGGTCTGAACATAATGATAATAATATTGTTCGCTAACTTCGGTTGGCGTTTTTTTTGTATAAAAATTATGATAGACTTTTGATGTAAATGGATTATATGATTTAGGGAGGTATAAATTTTATTGTAAAACAGGATGATAATATGGAATATGAGTATAAAGATTTACAAATTTTAAATCAATATAAAAAATCTAATTTAGTGAGAATTATATTTATTGTGTCTATCATAATGTTGATTTTTCTTTTTAGTTTATTTGTAATAACTATAGGACCATTGGAAATAAGTGTGTTTGACACTTATAAAGTTATTTTTAATAAATTATTACCTAATTGGGTTGATTCTCCTGGTGAGAGTATAGTAAGTGTAATATGGTTAGTTCGAGTGCCAAGAGTTTTAACGGCAATTATTGTAGGGTTTTCTTTAGCGGTTGCGGGGGCAGTTATTCAACCGGTATTGAGAAATTCTATGGCAAGTCCGTTTACACTTGGTCTTTCATCAGGGGCAGGGTTTGGTGCAGCTCTTGCGATTATACTTGGTAAAAGTATTGGCTTTGGGATGTATTATATAATTGCAAATGCATTTTTCTTTTCTTTAATAACTTCTGCAATAATTTTGATTATATCAAGATTAAAAGAAATAACACCTGAGATGATGATTTTAATAGGGATTGCTATATCTCATTTGTTTAGTGCAGGTATTACTATGTTGCAATATTTTGCAGATTCTTTATTGGTGAGTGAAGTTTTATTTTGGATGGTAGGGAGTTTATCTAAAGGGACTTGGGAAACTTTAAAAATTATGTTTCCAATTGTATTTATAGGAGTGATTTTATTAATAATAAAGTCAAAAGATTTAAATTATATTAGTGTTGGAGAAGATGAAGCTAAAAGTTTAGGAGTTGATGTTGAAAAGACGAGAATTATATTGCTGACTATTTCATCATTAGTTATTTCAACAACAATTTGTTTTACAGGTTCCATAGGATTTGTAGGACTTATTTCTCCACATATTACAAGATTAATTATGGGAAATGATAATAATTTTGTTGTTCCCGTTTCGGGATTAATTGGTGCTTTATTATTATTACTATCAGATTTTATTGCAATGAATTTAATTACACCAATAGTGATTCCAATTGGAGTAATGACATCATTTTTAGGTGTTCCAATGTTTATTTATTTGATTATTAGAAGGAAAAGAGGTAGTTTTTAATGACTATTAAAGTAAGTAATTTAGAATTTGGTTATTCTTTTGAAACTGTTTTAAATAAAATTTCATTTAATATTAATAATGGTGAGATTATTTCAATTCTTGGGCCTAATGGAGCAGGAAAATCCACTTTAATAAAATGTTTGGATGGATTGCTTAATTCTACAAGTGGAGATATTGAAATAAATGGTAAGAATATGAAATATATGAATAGAGATGAAATTTCAAAAAAAATTGCATACGTACCTCAAGCTACTTCTACTTTATTTTCATTGAGAGTTTTTGATATGATTATGCTCGGCAGACGTAATTATACAAGTTTAAAAAATAAGAAAACAGATTATTTTAAGGTTTTAGAATCACTTAAAATGTTAAATATAGAACATTTAGCAATGAAAAATTTTAATCAATTAAGTGGTGGAGAAAAACAAAAGGTAATTCTTGCAAGAGCTATTGTTCAAGAAACAGATATAATTTTATTAGATGAGGCAACAAGTAATCTAGATATTAGACATCAATTAGAAGTTATGGAAATCATTAAAAAACTTTCTAGAAATTTTGGAATAACAATTATTATGATTTTACATGATTTAAATATTGCTAGCAGGTATTCTGATAGAATAATAATATTGAATAATGGTGATATAGCTGCTATGGGTATTGCAAAAGAAGTAATAACAGAAGAAATAATTTCTTCGATATATGGAGTAGAATCATATATAACAAATGTTGGAGATAAGACACATATTGTACCTTTAAAAGTAAAGGTTGTATAAAATAGTTAGGAGAAAAATGAATATAATAAAAATAACAGAAATAATAATATTTAGTGTGATAATGGTTTTTATGGTAGGTTGTACTGATACAAATAATAAAGAAAGTGTTCAAGTGCAAGAGGAGATATCTAGCAGTATAACAATAGTTGATTGTGCTAATAGAGAAGTTGTATTAGAAAAAAAAGCTGAGAGAATTATTGATTTAACTTATTTAGAAGGTGTACGTACATTGATTGAATTAAATGCAGATCATCTTTTAGTTGGAATGAGTGCTAATGATCATCACGGGTTTATTCTTGGTGGACCATTAAAAGATGTTTATAAAACAGCTATTAATTCCTCTCCACAGCTTAATGAGTTGCCTAATGTAGGCAGTTATAAAGAGCCTAATATCGAAAAAATAATTTCGTTAAAACCAGATCTTATTTTAGTTATGCCTAATCAAAAAGAGCAAGCTAATACACTTTCAAAACAATTAAATATTCCTGTTATTTGTGTTGGTGGGAATGGAACGTTTAATCTTGAAATGTTTAATATTGTTGGAAAGGCAATTGGTAAAGAAGATCGTGCTAATGAATTGATTGAATTTACTAATGGGAAAATAGAAAAAGTAAGAAATATTACTGACAAAATATCAATGGAAGATAAAAAGAGTATTTTCTATTTAGTTAGAACATTAGGTGATCCAGTAACAAATGGACGTTATGAAGGGTTTGATATTGCAGGAGCAGTAAACGTTGCGAATCAAGGCGAATCAACTCCTTATGATAAATACGCTATAACAAAGGAGCAAATAGTAGAGTGGAATCCAGATATAATTTTAAAACAAACTCCTACAACAAAAGATGTTGAAGGGTATCATACAATGGAAACTATTAAAAATGATCCTATTTTTAAAACTATAAAGGCTGTAAAGAATAATCAAATATATTCTGTTAAAGGTCAAATGAGGGGATATGATATTGCAAATGAACTTGCAGAAATTTTTTATGTAGCTAAATTATTATATCCTAATGAGTTTCAGGAATTAGATGTTGAAAAAGAAGGAAATGAGATTTTAAAGAAATTTTATAATGTAGATGGTTTATATACTAAAATGAGTAATGCAATTGGATTGTATGAGTGGGAATAAAACTAAATTATTATAAGGGAGTTAGGAAATATGGGAAAAGGGATTTTAGTAGTCAGTTTTGGAACTAGCTATAAGGAAACTAGTAAAAAATGTATTGAATCAATTGAAAATAAAATAGAAAGTGTATATGTAAAATATATTGTTAAACGTGCATTTACTTCTGATTTTATTATAAAAAAAATTAAAGAACGTGATGGAATATGTATCGATACACCTTTGGAAGCGCTTGAAAAAATGATTGTATCTGGGATTAATGAAATTCATGTTCAGCCTCTTCATATTATTCCAGGATTTGAATATGAAAAAATAAAACGAGCAGTAGTTTTAGTTAAGCATAGACATAATGTAAAAATAACAATTGGGTCACCTTTATTAAATAGGGAAGAACATTATGATCAAGTTATAGAGGCTTTGATTAATAGGTTGCCAAATGAAAATGATAATGAAGGGATAATATTGATGGGGCATGGAACAGAACATTTTTCTAATGCTTGTTATAGTATGCTTCAAAACAAAATAAACGATAAAAGAAAAGATATTTTAATTGCAAATGTTGAGGGTTATCCTGAAATAGAAAATATTATGAAAAAAATTAAAGGAAAATACTTAAAAATATTATTAATGCCTTTGATGATTGTAGCAGGTGATCATGCAAATAATGATATGGCAGGTGATGAAGATTCTTATAAAACAAAATTAGAAAGTCAAAATATTCAAGTGAGTTATATTTTAGAAGGTCTTGGTCAAAATGAAATGATACAAGATATATTTATAAACAGAATAGCTGAATTTATATAATTAATACAAGAAACCGTTTATTTTTTAATAAGCGGTTTTTTGTTGTAAAATGTTATTAAAAAAAATAGTAAAATAGTATATACTAGTAGAGAGGTGATTTTGTGAAAAAAATAAGAATAGTAATTATATTAGTAGCGCTATTAGTTGTAACGGGTTGTTCAAATGAAATATTAGATACAAAATCATTGTTAAAGCCACCTAAGATTTCTAATAAATATAAAGAGATTCAAATAATTTTAAATTATATTTTTAAGGATTATTCATTAGCTGCGCCAAAAGAAGGTGCTAATAAAGAAGCAATTTATTTATTTGATTTATATGATGATGAAAAAGAAGAAAGTATTATTATATTAAAAGATAATGAAGA
>JAYEHA010000110.1:0-4397 GCA_034659335.1 Bacillota bacterium | reverse complement strand
AATGGAAAACAGCGAGAATTTAAAAAATCATTTTTGGAAAGAAAGAACATTTTGGTCAGATGGATATTTTGCTTGTAGTATAGGCAATGTAAGTAAAGAGGCTATTGAAAGATATATAGAAGAACAAAGCTAGTGTGATTCATTTCCGACCCTAAAGGGATAGGAGTTTTCTCGCACAGTCTCATATAAAATAGCAGTGCTGAATTTTTTTAATTCAAGTTATAAAGCATTAAAAGAATATGAGGTTGAGCATAAAAAGAATCCTAAAAGAGAGTTATATGTGTATCACACGCAAAATGAAGAGTTAAAAGTAAAAGAACGTACTTGGATAGGGGTTCGTCGAAAATGATAAACCTTACATATGAAGATGGGCTGCTGTTTTCTGAACTTAAAATTAAGTTTAAAGATAAAAAATTTATACTTGACAAAGTTTTGATTGATACTGGATCAGGTGGTACAATCCTGAAAACTGATAGAGTTTTTGAAATTGGTATCGAAATGGAACTAACAGATCCAATTGAAACAAGTCGTGGTGTTGGCGGTTCGGAATTTGTATTTATAAAAACTATTGAAGAAGTGAGCCTAGGCGGATTAAACCTTAATCAATTTAAATGCGAAATAGGTGCAATGGATTATGGTATTGAGATGGATGGTATTATTGGGCTTGATTTTTTAAAAGAAGTTGGTGCAATGATAGATCTAGAACAAATGGAAATAAGATCTGCTAAATAATTAAGATGAGGTATTTAGTCGCAGATAATCGTCATATAACACACAGTTTTCAATATGCCCCTTGAAATAGGGATGTTTTAACAGTTTAGTGTTGGCAAAATAAGTATTTTATACAATAGTGTAGAATTAGCATGTCGTAAATTGCGGAAACGTTATGCTTACCTGTTTTTTTATACGAATTTATACGTTAAATATGATATTTATGGAGGTAGTATAATGAAAGTATTGGGAATAGTAGGAAGTAGAAGAAAAAATGGTAATACAGCATATTTGGTGCAGCAAGCACTAGATGCAATTGAATGTAAGGAAATTAAAACTGAGTTAATTTTTCTTGGGAATTATAATATTAGAGGGTGTACTGGGTGTGAAGGATGTAAAGACACATACAAATGCGTAATAATGGATGATATGCAGAAATTATATCCACGTATACTAGAGGCGGATGCTATTATCACAGGTTCACCTACATACTTTTATAATATAACCGCAGATATGAAGGCTTTTATTGAAAGGTGTTATTGTTTTCAAGTTTTTGCAGAAGATGACCGTTCAGTTTGGTCAAGTATCAATGAAGTATTAGGTGGAAAATATGCTGTAGTTATATCTATCTGTGAACAAAATGATGAAAAAGATATGGGATTTACTGCTGAAGCTATGAGTAAACCTCTTGAAGGCTTAGGATATAGAGTAGTAGAGACTGTTAAAATTTTAAAATTGTTTGAAAAAGGAGATGTACTGCAAAATCAAGATGCTTTAGAGAAAGTAAAAAGAGCTGGAAAAAAACTTAAAAAGACGATTAAACTAAGAAAAGAAACAGCGGAAAAACTTAAATTACGTGTAGACTGAAACTTTCACCACTAAAGTAGTGGGATAGCTGTATTTGATAAGGATGGGAACATGCTTGAATAAATTGTAATGGGGAAGACGAGTCACTTCAATTAACACTATATTGCCGTTCTTTTAAAAAGTTAAAAAGAACAGTAAAAATGGGTAGATTGCACTTGATAGATATAAAAAGAAAATTTTATTTGTCAAAATAAATAGTAATAATTTTGACAAATTATATTTTTTCTTTTATAATTAATAAAAGTACATAATCTATAGGAGGAGTAGCTTTTGTTAAGTTTTAATGTTAATAAAGTGAAGACACCTAAATAAAGATAATTATAAGAGTGGGTTTAACCAACTAAGGTGGCAACGCGGGGTAGTTCTCGTCCTTAATGGATGAAGAACTTTTTTTGTTTTTTGATGGGAGGAAAATATGATAAGAAAGCCTAGAGGGACAAATGATATTTTACCAGAAAATATAAAAGAATGGTTATTTGTTGAAAATGAATTTCGAAAAATTTGTAGCGAGTATAATTTTGGAGAAATTAGAACACCTATGTTTGAAAAAACTTCTTTATTTAAAAGAGGTGTAGGTGATACTACAGATATAGTAAAAAAAGAGATGTATAATGTATTAAGTGATGATGCGCTTTATAAATATAAAAATGATAAATTTAAAAGTAGTGATAGTTTTACATTAAAACCTGAGGGTACAGCGCCTATTGTAAGAGCTTTTGTTGAAAATAAATTATATGCTGAAAAACAGCCTACAAAATTATTTTATATCACACCTTGTTTTAGACATGAAAGACCTCAAGCTGGGAGATTAAGACAGTTTCATCAATTTGGTATTGAAACATTTTCTGCTACATCGGCAACTGCAGATGCAGAAATAATTTCATTAGCTGACGTTTTTTTTAGAAGACTTGGAATTGATAATTTAACATTGAAAATTAATAGCGTTGGTTGTTCTAAATGTAGAGAAGTATATCATAAAGAATTAAAGAAATTTTTAGAGCCAAAGCTTGATGATTTATGTGTTACTTGTAATGAAAGATATATTACAAATCCACTTAGAATATTAGATTGTAAAAATGAAAAATGTCAAAATACCATTGCTGAAGCTCCTCTTATTACTGATTATTTATGTGATGAGTGTAGTGCACATTTCGAAGAATTAAAAAGTGCATTAGATATTGTAGAAGTTGATTATATTGTAGATCCTAAGATTGTAAGAGGTTTGGATTATTATACTAAAACAGCTTTTGAATTTATTTCTACTGATCTTGGTTCGCAAGCTACTGTGTGTGGTGGGGGAAGATATAATGGTTTAGTTAAGCAGGTAGATGGACCAGAAACTCCAGGTGTTGGATTTGGTTTAGGAATTGAAAGACTTCTTATGGTTCTTAAAGCAAGAAAGTTTAAATTTAATGATGAAAAGACATTAGATGTTTTTATAGTTACTTTTGATAAAGAAACAAAAATGAAAGGTATGGAATTTGTTACTAAATTAAGAAAAAAAGGAGTAGCAGCGGATATTGATCATTTAGAGAGATCATTTAAAGCTCAGTTTAGATACTCAGATGCTCTTAATTCAAAATATACAATAATTTTAGGTTCGGATGAAATTGAAAATAATAAAATTTCATTAAAAAATATGAAAACTGGCGAGCAAATTGAGATGCAAATGGATAATATTGAAAAAATTATAGAATTAGTTAGGGAGAGTAAATAAGATGGCAGATAATATTCAAGGATTTAAAAGAACGCATATGTGTGGAGTTTTAAGAGAAACGCATATCGATGAAGAAATAATATTAATGGGATGGGTTCAGAAAAACAGAAAACTTGGGGGCTTAAAATTTGTTGATTTAAGAGATAGAACTGGAATTTGCCAGGTTGTTTTTGATGAAGAGATTTCAAGTGTTGCATTTGAAAAAGCGACTATTCTTAGAGGCGAATTTGTTATAGCGATTAAAGGTATTGTTAAGAAAAGATTTTCTGTAAATAACGATATTCCAACTGGTCAAATTGAAGTTTTTGTATCTGAATTAAGAATTTTAGCTGAATCTGAAGTTCCGCCAATTCATATTAATGATGATGATAACGCAAAAGAAAGTTTACGATTAAAATATAGATATTTAGATTTGCGTAAACCTAAAATGCTTGAAAAACTTATTGTTAGAAATAAAATTTCAAAAGTTGTAAGAGACTTTATGGATGAAAATGGGTTTATTGATGTTGAAACACCAGTGCTTACTAAACCTACACCAGAAGGTGCTAGAGATTATCTTGTTCCAAGTAGAGTAAATAATGGTAAGTTTTATGCTTTACCTCAATCGCCACAATTATTTAAACAATTACTTATGGTTTCTGGAATAGATAGATATTATCAAATTGTAAAATGTTTTAGAGATGAAGATTTAAGAAAAGATAGACAACCTGAATTTACGCAAATTGATATTGAAATGTCATTTGTTGATCAAGAAGACATTATTTCTGTAAATGAAAAATTATTAAAAAGAGTGTTTAAAGAAGTAAAAAATATAGATATTGAATTGCCTTTAAATAGATATACTTACGATGAAGCAATGGCTAGATTTGGTTCTGATAAACCAGATACTAGATTTGGATTTGAATTAGTAGATATATCTAATGATTTAAATGATTCAGAGTTTAGAGTGTTTAATAATGCGTTAGAAAATGGTGGAACTATTCAAGGAATTAATTTTAATGGCCAGAAAGATACATTCAGTAAAAATAATATTAAAAAGTTAGAAAAATTTGTATTTGATTATGGTGCTAAAGGATTAGTTTGGATAAAAGTAGAAGAAGAT
>JAYEHA010000109.1:0-4438 GCA_034659335.1 Bacillota bacterium | reverse complement strand
ACAACTAAAACAGAAACATTATATTTTTCTTCAATAAATTCTTTTAACTCATTTGCTTTTTTTTCACTATTATTATAATTAATAACAATATTATAATTATCTTTGGCTAAACCTATCGCAATAGCTCTACCTATACCACGTGAACCACCGGTAACAATTGCAGTCTTTTGCATAATTTTAATCACCTCTATTGTAATTTTTCTATAGTCTTTGATAATGATTTTGAATCTTCAACATTAAAAACCTTTACATCTCTTGAAACACGTTTTATAAATTTTCCAAGTGATTTACCAGGTCCAACTTCAATAAAAGTATCATAACCTTCTCTTATTAACTTTTTTATTGAATCTTCCCATAAAACGGGATTACTCACCTGTTTTACAAGTAAATCATTAACATAATCTCTACTTTTAATAAAATCTCCATCTACATTTGCTACAACAGGTATAGTAAAGTCATTATACTTAATACTTCTTAAAATTTTATTTAATTTTACCCCTGCGCCTTCTAACATTGTAGTATGAAATGGTGCTGATACTGGAAGCAATATTGCTTTTTTTGCACCATACTCTTTACAAAGAATAGTAGCTTCCTTAACTGCATTTTTTTCTCCCGCAATTACAATTTGTCCAGGACAATTATAATTAGCAGGTTCAACTACACCTATATGACTAGCATTTTGACAAGCTTTATTTACTCCATCTTTATCTAACGATAATATAGCCGCCATAGCACCTACACCTACAGGAACTTCATTTTGCATAAACTTACCACGTTGTCTAACAATCTTAACTGCATCTGTAAACTCCATAGCACCCGACGCAACTAAAGCTGAATATTCTCCTAAACTCAATCCTGCAACTGCATCAGGATTTATTCCTTGCTCTTGTAAAACTTTTAAAATTGCAATAGAAGTTGTTAAAACTGCTGGTTGAGTATTTTCAGTAAGTCGCAATTCTTCTTCAGAACTATTAAATACTAATTCTTTCATATCTTGATTAAGTGCCAAAGATGCATCATTAAAAATTTTATTTGCAACTTCATATTCTGTTACTAATTCTTTACCCATTCCAATATATTGTGCTCCTTGACCAGGAAAAACAAATGCTATTTTACTCATATTTTCACCCCTTACCATTTAATTAAACATGAACCCCAAGTTAATCCACCGCCAAAACCAACTAATATTACATTATCACCTTTTTTAATTTTACCTTCTTTTACAGCTTCATCTAAAGCAACTGGTATTGAGCCAGCTGAAATATTTCCATACTTATCTAAATTCACTTTAACTTTCTCCATAGGTAATTTCATTTTTTTAGCCGCTGCTTGAATAATACGTAAATTTGCTTGATGCGGAACTAAATAATCTATATCCTCTAAAGTTAAACCAACTTTTTTTATTACATTTCGCGATGAAGAATCCATTATTCTAACTGCAAATTTAAAAACTCCTTGACCTTCCATTTTCATATAATGAAATTTATCATCAACCGTCTTATGTGTTGCAGGATTTCTTGATCCTCCACCAGGTATATTTAAATACATCGAACCTGATCCATCAGCTCCTAGCTCAGTCGAAAGAATTCCACTTCCCTTTTCAACTTCTGAAATAACAACAGCTCCAGCTCCATCTCCAAATAATACACATGTATTTCTATCATCCATATCTAATATTTTTGACATTGCTTCAGCACCAATAACTAAAACATTTTTATTAACCCCGCCATTTATCATTTGTTTAGCTACCGTTACTCCATATAAAAACCCTGAGCAAGCAGCTGATAAATCAAATGCTGCTGCATTAACAGCTTTTAATTTATCTTGAACAAAACAAGCTGTAGAAGGTAATATCATATCAGGTGTTAATGTTGCTAGTATTATTAAATCAATATCTTCAGGTTTTAACCCTGCATCTTCAATTGCTCTTTTACCAGCTTCATATGCTAAATCGGAAGTTGCAATACTATCATCCGCAAACCTTCTTTCTTTAATCCCTGTTCTACTTACAATCCATTCATCAGAAGTATCAACTATCTTTGCTAAATCATGATTTGTAATAATCTTTTCAGGTACATAACTACCTGTACCAATTATCCCTACGCTTTTTAAATTATTCAATTTATCACTCCTATTTATAAGCCCTTTTTAATCTTTCCAATTAAGTCATTTTTCAATGCTTTTTCAGTATAAATAATAGCATTTTTAAATGCTTTAGAATCAGAACTTCCATGAGCTTTAACAATAAGTTTTTTTACACCTAATAAAGGTGCCCCACCATACTCAGAATAATCAAGCTTTTTCTTAATTTGAGATAATCCGTTTTTTACCATTAATGCAGATATTTTAGTAAATACATTTTTCATAAATGCACCTTTAAACATATCTGAAAGTGATTTAGCAACACCTTCTGATAATTTTAAAATAACATTCCCAGTAAAACCATCACATATTATTACATCTGCAGCTCCAAATGGAATTTCTCTAGCTTCAATATTTCCTATAAAATTTATATGATCTAATTTTTCAATCTCATCGTATGACTCTTGAATTAAAGCCGTTCCTTTTCCTTTTTCTGTTCCTATATTAACTAATCCAACTTTTGGATTTTTAATTAATAGAATTTCTTCAGCATATATACTACCCATAATACTAAATTCTTTTAAATTTCTACTTTTACATTCAGCATTTGCACCTGCATCTGCTAATACAGAAATCCCTTCACTTGTCGGATAAGGCGTTACTAACGCTGGTCTATCTATACCTTTTAATCTTCCAACTTTTAATAACCCACCTGCTAAAAGCGCACCAGTATTACCAGCCGATAAAAATGCATCAATTTCTTCTTTTCTAAGATCAATCAATCCTCTCATCATAGAAGAATCTTTTTTCTTTTTAACAGCCATTACAGGTTTATCTTCACCATTAACAATTTGTGTAGTATGAACTATTTCAACCTTATCTAATTTAACATTATGCTTCGTAAGTCCATTAACTATTGTTGCTTCATCACCATATAATACAATATTGCTTTCTATCTTATCTTGTACTTCTTTTACTGCTAATATTATCTGTTCTGGAGCATTATCTCCACCAAATGCATCTATACCAATTTTCATTTTATACCTCCAAATCAATCGACACTAATCTAAATTTACTTCTAAAAACTTGGTCATTATTTGCATTAATCCAAACTCTTACGAAGTACTCTGATCCACGTTTATTAGTAACTTCTGCCTTTGCTACTAATTTTTCTCCAGCTTTTACTGGAACACGATATTTTACATTAGCTACCCCAATTAAAGCAACATGACTTTCTATTACTGCTAAAGCAAGTGTTTCAGCCATAGCAAATATATAATGTCCTTTAACTATTTTAGTCTTTGCAAATGCCATTGATTTATCAGTTTGTAAAATTGATATTGCATTTTTATTAAGTTGTAAATCTATCAATTCACCAACTATTTCACCTTTTTCAAGTGATTTAACTTTTTGAATATTTTTCGTAGCAACGGACTTTACTCTTTCCCTTAGTTCAGGAATATTTAAACTCATTCTATCTAGTCTAATCGTTTGAACACTAACTCCAAACTTCTCGCTCAACTCTTCATCAGTAAAAAAAGGATTATTTTCTAAAACTTTTTTTATTTCTTGATGCCTTTCCGCTTTTTTGTTTTTTTTCATATTACCTCCGCTTAGCACTAATTATTAGCACCTGCTACTAAAAACTAGTATAAAGCCTTATTTCAAAAAAAGCAACACTTTTTTTAAAAAATTAATAGGTTCTATTACTATCATGTGTTAGTAACAAGTATTCAACAACATTATTATATCAAAAAAAAAGAAAGATTAATAACTTATGTTATTAATCTTTTCTTAATTACTCAACAGTTAAAACTTCTTTTTTGTTGTAGTATCCACAACTAGAGCATACTCTATGTGGTAATTTTGGTTCATGACATTGAGGGCAAACGCTTAAATTTGGTGCACTCATTCTCATATTAGCTGCTTCTCTTTTTCTTTTTCTAGCTTTTGATGTTTTACGCTTAGGTACTGCCATGCTAACACCTCCTTATTTATCTAACTTATCTTTTAAACTTATTAACTTTTCTAACCTCGGATCAATTTCATTTAAATTACAATCACATTCTTCTTCGTTTAAATTTATACCACATTTAGGACAAAGTCCTTTGCAATTTTCATTACATATTACATTTGGTTCCAAATTTATAAAAAGTGACTCCAATAAAATTGATTCAGTATCAATTATTCTATCGTTAACTATTAAAACTCCTACATCTTCCGAAAATTTATCACCTTCATTAAAAATTTCTCTTGAAAAAGACTCACTCATATGTCTACTTACATCTGTTAAACATCTAGCGCAACTATATACAATATCAATTTCATATTTAAAATCAATAAATTCTTTGCCATT
>JAYEHA010000108.1:0-4454 GCA_034659335.1 Bacillota bacterium | reverse complement strand
TAAGACATAATATCATATAATGATTTTTATTTAAACAAAAAAAAGACTAATTAAAGTCTTAATCTAAACATCTTAAACTTTTTTCTCTATCTTCCGCCCTTTTTAATAAGCCTTTTTTATTAACTATATGTCGCTCATTAAAACCAGTTCCAATTTTTCCAATTTCATCAAACGCTTCCATTGTTAAATCAATTCTTTCACCACTAATATTTGTAACCTCTACTCTAACAGTAATAGTTTCTCCAATTTCAGTAGGTTTTCCATGAGTTACGGTAGCAACTCTTCCAACAGAAATCATTCCTTCTTCAAGTGTATCATCAACCAGTTTTGAAGTTGCTTCAATCATTAAAGCTACTAAACTTGGTGTTGCAAAAAGCTTTTTAAGTCTACCACTTCCAAAATTGAGTGCAGCCGATTTTTCAGTTACCTTTTTTTGAATAGTTAATGAATCTCCAATTTTCAATTTTGACATATACATCACCTCTCTATGTGATATATATACCAATCTATCAGTCGCTTAATCAATATTTTTCATTAATATACTCATCAATTAAAGAATCTCTTATACCATCAATAAAACATCCATTTTTTTTCAACCGATTAAGAATAAGTTTATCTCTAGTATGAAAAATAACTTTCTCATAATCCTTTAATACAATTTCAAAAAGTTCACCCTCTAAAGCCTTTGAATTCATTTTAACAAAAAATGCTTCTACATTTATATACTCAACTTTTTCTAAAACTTTCTTAATAATATTATTCTTATACTCATAATTTTCAAATCCCTCTTCACGTAGTTCATAAGATTTTCTTGGATCTTTTAATTCAATTTCAAATGCTTTTGAAAGCAAGTATTTTGCAATTGAATTAAAATATTGATATGCTAATACACCTTTTTGAACACTATCAATCTTAGCATATGGACTAAGCTCATACTTTGAAATATAATCATAATTTGCTTTAATAAAATCTGCTTTAGTTATCTTATTTTGTTCTAACTTTTCAATTAATTCATTTCTATAAAGAATTAATTCTTCTAACTTATCATTTTGCATATTTCCCCTAACTAAACTTTAATAATTTAAAATCTAAATAATCACACGATGTTAAATAGTAATTTGTTCCATTATAAATTCCTTTAATTCCTGCTTTAAAAGCCGCTTCAGTGTGCAAATGGCCATAAAACACATTCTTTATTTTCTCTTTATTGAATAGAATAGTAAATTCAGATTCTTCATACTTATCATTTGTAGGCGGATAATGCATCATTACTAAAATTTCTTTACTACCGCTAGACTTTGCCTCATCTATTGACATTTTCATTCTATTAACTTCTCTATTATAAATTTTCATATCTCGCTCTGTAAATTGTTCATCCCTAGGACAAACCCATCCACGCGAACCACAAATAGCTATGCCATTATACTCATAATAATTATTATTTATAAACCTTATTGAATCATATAGTGAATTCATTTTTTTTAAAGTCGTCCACCAATAATCATGATTCCCCTTAATTATTATCTTTTTACCAGGCAAATTATCAATCCATTTCAAATCAGTATCAGCCTCATCCAAATTTAATGCCCAAGATGTATCACCTGTTAATAAAACTAAATCATCTTCTTTAACTTTTTCAATCCAATCTTTCTTAATCTTTTTATAATGATCTTCCCAATTTTCACCGAAAATATTCATTGGCTTATCTGTCGAAAAACTCAAATGCAAATCTCCAATTACAAAAATCGACATTTATTCTTCCCCCTCTTTTTCAGCAATATTATACATTGGTATTTCACTTTTAATTCTCAATAGAAATTTTCCAAATTCATCTTCATCTTCAGTTTCCCATACTTCACTAAATTCATTATAGTATTTTTTAACTTTCTCTTCTGAACAATGCTTCTCTAATAATTTCAAACTTTTAGTTATTTCTGATACTATATTTGATTTTAGTTCAAAAATTTGTTGCGCATCAATTATTTCATTTCTAATATCACACATTTCATCATCTAAAATTGTAACAGCCTTTGCAGTACTAATTAATTTTTTACGTACTTCTTTAGGAATATTTTCCTCGTATTTATATTTAAGAGAATGTTCAATTGTTGCCCAAAAATTCATTGCTAAAGTTCTTATTTGTAATTCTGCTAAAATATTTTGTTCTCCGTATGCAGTTTGAACTGAATATTTTATAATAATATGATAACTCTTATAACCACTTTCTTTAGGATTAGAAATATAATCTTTTTCATAAAGAACTTCCAAATCTTTTCCATTTCTAGCATGAATTAATTCTACAACATTATAAATATCATCTTTAAATTGGCACATTATACGAATTCCAGCAATATCTTCCATTACTTCTTGAATATCGTCAATATCAATGTTTCTTCTTTCACATTTTTCAATAATACTAGATATTTTTTTTACTCTACCAGTAACAAATTCTATAGGAGAATATTTACTCATTTCCCTATATTCTTTTCGTATTGCCTTAAATTTAACTTTTAATTCATCAACTGCCTGTTGATATGGCAATAAAAATTCTTTCCATTGTCTAACTCTTTTCTTCATTTATCCACCACCATTAAAATATCAATCAAATTTTCCGGTAATTCTTCAAACAAATAATCAGGTTCAATTTCCTTTAACATATCATACGAATATCCACCTGTTGCTAAAGCAACAGTTTTTATATTATTATCTTTACCAGCAATAATATCATCAGGTGTATCGCCAATCATATATATATTATCATGACTGAAATTAATATCATAAGTAAACTTAGCAATGTTAATTGCATTTCTAACCAAACACGCTCTATATTCAAAGTTATTTCCATAACTCCCAATTTTAAAATGTTCATGAATTTTGGCTTTCTTCAACTTCAATATTCCACCTACTTCAGAATTACCACTTGCAATCACATTATAAATTCTATTATCATTTTGTGAATTTTGCAAATTTATTTTAACATTTGGTAATATTTCTAAATTCGAATTTTCTTCTAATTGTCTCCTTAAATTTAATCCATACTTATATATTATATCATTTATTTCATATTCATCTATTTTATTTTTATCTAGTATACTTTTTAGAATGTTTATATCCATTTTACCAGCCATCTCAATATTGTCAAAAGCATTCTCAATATCATAATCATCTTTAAAAGTCTTATTAAGAGAAATTCTTCCAGCACCTTTGCAAGAAAGTAAAGTCCCATCAATATCCCAAATTAATAATTTTTCCATACTTAACTCACTTTCTAAACCTAGACAATGCTTTTCCATTTAAGTAATTACATTTATCACCTTGGTGAATATCTTCTTTTTCTAAAATTTCTTCAATACTATTTAATATCTTCCGCCAGCTAGTATTCCAATTACAAAATAAAGATTCGCTCTCTGATGCTCTTGCCAATAATCTTTGAAATACAATATCACTTCTTGTATATCTAATAAACTCTACCACTCTTTTAATATATTCTTCTTTTGAACAAATAACAAATTCATTATTAAGATATTGTTTAGCTAATACTGTATCTTTTATAATAAATAAAGAGTGTATTTTTATTTGATCAATATTAAGAGCTGATAATATTTTAGCCCCTTCAATGAAATCATCTCTAGTATCCCAAGGCAAATTTGCAATCAAATGAACAGTAATAACGAAATCATATTTTTTAATCCTAATTACTGCATCAATGAATTCAGCTAAAGAATGACCTCTATTTACTTTTTTTAAAGTTTGATGATTAATAGATTGTAATCCCAACTCTATTGAAATATTTACTTTTTTTTCAATAGCAACTTTATTTATTACATCTAAATATTCATCATCTATACAATCGGGTCTAGTAGCAATAGAAATTTCTACGACATCTTCTATACAAGCATCATATAAATATTCTTTCAATTTATCAATCGGCAAATATGTATTTGAATAATTTTGAAAATACGCAATAAATTTTTTTGCATTATACTTCTTACCAATTTTTCTTTTATTCACAAGTAATTGATCTTTAACACTAAAAACATTACTAAGATTCTCAAATGCTGTTCCCTCTTCAGCACAAAATGTACATCCTCCAAAAGAAAGTTCTCCATCTCTATTTGGGCATGTAATTGGTAAATTCACTGGCAATTTATAAACTTTTTCACCATATTTTTCTTGTAAATATACAGAATATTTTTTATATCTTTTTTCCATTTAACACCACCACTACCATTATATCAAATAAAATTGATTTTGTAACTTATAAATTTATAAACACCAAAATCAGTTATAAATAGTATAATCATAATATTTACAACTGATTTTTTTATACAAACTAAAACCACTAATCTAATGACTCCCAAATGATTTATAATCATCACTTTTCTTCTCAGATGGACTGAAAAATATTATATCTCCATATTCAAAGTTAAATATCTTTTTTTCTCCATCTACAT
>JAYEHA010000107.1:0-4458 GCA_034659335.1 Bacillota bacterium | reverse complement strand
ATTAAGCTTATTAAATTTTAATTCATTATTATGAATCTTTCTTTTCATATTACCTACATTTAAATCTGATGTTTATGTTAATCTAAAAGTACCCCAATATTAATTAGATTTCAATACTACGGTTTCTATATTGTCTTCATAAAACTTATTCTTAAAATATTTTAAATCTAAATCTTCTTTAGCATATTGACATTTATAATATTTTTTCTTCGTATAATTCCTACTCATAACGCACCTACAATATCCACTTTTCTGTACTTTTTTTTGATTGCTACTATAGTCTTCAAGTCATCTAATCCTTGTTAATAAACATCTCATCTTCATTGAAACAATCACATTTCCACCTCTTTCTTTATATTAAAAAAACACGACTAAATTTCTAAGTTTAATCGTGTTCGGTACATTCTTACTTACTTTTGATTTTGGATTAGTCATTTGTTGTAAACGAATCGCTATGATCAATAATAAACTGTGATATTTTTTGACTGAATAATTTGTTATTAAACTCAAAATATAAATATAAATATCAAGATAAATATAACAGTTTTTGCTTAAATAAAATTGTGCAATCTATTGTTTCAATATAAATTCGGTATTCCAAACATAAACAGTAAATACCACAATTTACTGACACAATCTTATCCGATTAGTTACCAGTAAATTCAGTATAAGTAATGAGTAGTTTATCTTCAATCTCACTAACTATATAATACTGAGATACTGCTCCATTATTATTATACATAACATGATCTGACATTGATTTTTCAGTATTAGTATAATTGTAAATAATGAAAATTATCTTACTTTTTTCATGTTCAGTATAAGTTTCTTCTAAACCATATGGAATATTTTTTTCATCTTGATATAAATCCTCAATATTTTCATAAGTTTTAATGTAATCAATTGATATCTCTTTAGCTCCATAACCGTTTGAAAAGCTTTCTTCACCGTTACTAATTACACCCGGGCTAATTTTCTCATACATTAACATATTAAGTAGATTGAAATTTCCATTTATATATATTCTAAGGTTATCAACAATTATTTGCTCATATTCAGAATTTATTTTTGTACTAATTTTAAACTTCCTATCAATATTATTATCAGTAATAGTTTTACTCTGTCCTTCACTTAATTCATTATTTTCGTTATTAATTTTTTTAGCCTTCTGGCATGAAATCAATAACAATAAAATGAGTATTATAAATACAATTTTTTTCAAATCAATCCCACCTAACTTCATTTATTATAAGATTATTTCCTTCAATAAAGTACATATAAACAACTGTATCTCCATAATATATTTTCATATTTTCAGTCTCTTTTTCTATTTTATGATACTTCCAGTTTTTCAAATCATAAAAATAAACAAAATTTCCATTGTCAAAAACTAAAATGTCTCCTTCATATACTTTGGATTCAAATATATCTTTTCCAGATTCTATACCTTTTATTATATGCACCTCTTCTAAACCATCTTTTCCAATTCTCTTTAACATCCCTGAATTTTCAATAGGTTTTTCATAATCATATAATGACGCTAACAATAAATCCTTAGCAATATTTACATGAATATATATTTCATCAGTCTTAATAATTTTTTGTTGAATTTTATCTCCAACGGTTTTCAAGAAATATAAATAATTTCCTTTACTCTTTTCTATAATTTCATTATTCGGCGTCAAAGTTTCTATTATAGCACTATCGTCACTACTTTTACCTGCTACTCCAGAATATATTATTTTTTCACCAATAATTTTTCCATCAATGTTTTGCATATAAGAAAAACTTAATCCATTAATGAATTTCATATTTTTAATGGAAAATACATTAAATTTGCTTCTAAATTTTTCGAATGTGTTAATTGAACACTCATGTCTGCTATAAGCTAAAAAAATATTGTTATCATTAAAATCAAGAAAAGGCATAGATGTGCTTTTATCAGAATAAATTACTGCAGATTCTCCATTAAAATCATATTTTATGATATCAAAATAGATTTCTTTATCTTCTAATAAATATACAACATATAGAGAATCATTTTTTATATATACTTTTCTTGCTAAAAAATCAGATTTTTCATCAACATATTCTACTATTTTACTATTAATATTATATCTTATGAATTCTTCACTATTACTGAAAAAAATAAATTTTCCATTTATTCCTACACATATTGCCTCTTTTTTTAGACTTCTAACAGTATCTAAATTTATACTTTTAACCTTTGTTTTTATAAATTCACTATTTTCGACGAAATCTCGTTCAGTACCGCCGAGACTTATTCCTGCAATAGTAAGCATAATTAAGCTTACTACTACTAGAATCAGAATAAACCTTTTTACCATATTAAAGCTCGTCTCCATTCATATGTTTCATTGTAATTTAACATGTGTATATCTGAAGCATAATACCACTTATTTCCGAGACCTGGAGTCCAGGGGTCAGTAATTCTAATCTTGTTTGAACTATATTTAGAATCAACACCACTTGAATTAATAAAATGTCCACTAGTGCTATAAGGTAGTACACTACCAGATGAATCTTTTACAATTATTATTGCTGGCTTAGAATTATTTATCCCTGAATATATTGCGTTTAACCAAGTAGTATAATCATTAGCTATTCCTTGATCATAAGTATAATTCAAACCTTTCTTACCATTCAAATAATATAAGATATATGCCATTGTTGTTCCACTAGATGTTGTACCAACAGTATCTGCTATATATTGTTGACTATGTGATGAACCAGTCATATAATGAGCTACTTGTTTAGTTGTAGCAGGTCCACAAAAATGACCGTTTTCTTGTTCAAATACAGGTACATTAAGAGTTTTATATATCCCATCATCATATGACTTGGTATTCACTATCATTTCTGCTTCTAAATTAGCTTTATCTCGCTTAAGTTTAATTGCTTCTACTTCTTTACTATTATACCTATAGGGTTCAGTTTGTTGACCTGTCGCACCATCTATTATATTGCTTTTTATTCCTTCGCTCGCAAAAACACTACCAGTTAATAGAATAGTTATTAATACTAACATTAATATTTTTTTCATAATCTTCTCCTCTTTTATAAATCAGTTAATTTTCAGTTTTATATTCTCAGATAACACCCTTATTAATAAACCTTACTACCACTAGTATAAACAGTGCTCTCTAACAGTACATCACTCTTATATACATACGCATACGATTTCATTCTATATTGATATCCACTTGCTACATACCGCTGTGTTCCAAGAACTGCAAAAGTTCCTGATTGAATTGTTGACCAATGTTTTACTGTTTGCCATCTTCCATCTTCATATTTTTGAAGATACATACTGATTTTAATTTCATCAGTATTTCGTGCATCAACGGCTGATGTTAAAACAACTTTCCCATATTTTTCAATTTCAAATGTATTTTGAAATAAATTTATATTTGAAAATCTAGTACTATTAACATCCACTTTTTCTTGAAGTTCTATATTTTCAGTAGCATATACCGGTACTGAAAGTATAATCAAAACAAAACATAACATTAAAATTTTCTTCACTTGCATAATTTTCACCTCCTTTTTTATGGTTCTATATATATAACCGTAAAAAGAGATGTTTTCTTACACTTTTTTTGAAGTTTTTTTATTTATTTTTTCAAAATACTTTCTTCAATCTTTAAAAGTATTGATTTTTCAACATTCCCTTGAATATAAAAGTTTTGATTATTATTATGCCAATTTATGATATTTGATTCATCTTTAAGAATTATTATGCCTTCCATACCATTAATATCCACTTCTATTATTAATCCTTCTTCTGAATCTAACTGAGATTCTGAATTCATTGAATCTTGTATAAAACAAATTTCTTTATTTTCAGCATTATTAAAAAATATATATTTTGCATTATTTACTTCAATCGCTTTTAAAAATTTATATCCTTCTGGTAATAATCTTGGATAATAAAAACTACTCCATTCTTTTGGTATTTTATCTAAATAATCAACTTTTATATTTTCATCAGTTTTTACAAAACTATATTTAGCATTTGTCTCAACAAATATATTGAAAAATTTAAGTCTAAATGCTTCTACACTAATAGTTAATGTTAAAGTTATAATAACAACCGCAATCAAAAACATTGCTACTCTTTTACTAACTAAAAGAGCACTTTTTCTAAACTTCATAAATTTAATTTTTCTATCATTTTTGATTTTGTAAGTCCTAAACCATTCATCTAAACTTTTAGGAACTTCAATATCTTTATATTTTTTAAGTAATTGATCTGTTTCTTCACAAATATTATTTACATGTTCATAACCTATATCACTTAAAACAGTTTCATTCATTTTATAAATATGATTACGTTCTTCTTTAGTTAATTTTTTCAAGTGAAATACCCCTTCCATTAAGAATTTTTTTTAATGCTTTTAATGATCTATTTATCCTTACGCTTACATTATTTTCTGT
>JAYEHA010000106.1:0-4493 GCA_034659335.1 Bacillota bacterium | reverse complement strand
ATTTCCTTGTAATAATAATTGTTCTGTTTCTGTTGCTTCTTTTGTATCTGATTTATTTATTTGCACCGGTTGCATATTTACATCTAAAACTTTATAACCTTCAGTTGTAACAAGATTACCATTTCTATCTACTATAAAATTACCAGCTCTTGTATAAAATTTATTTTGGCAATTAGCATCATTACTAACTACAAAAAAGCCATTACCATCTATCATTAAATCTGTAGGATTATCAGTTCTTTGAGTTGAGCCCTTTGAATGATTAACAGCTATAGAACCCATACCTACACCTAAACCTATTTGTTGCGGATTAGTACCACCTTTACCGGCAGTTGGAGAACCCGCACCTTTAACTGTTTGTGAAAATACTTCTTGAAATGTTACTGAAGAACCTTTAAATCCCACAGTATTAACATTTGCAATGTTATTACCTATTACATCCATTTTTGTTTGATGCACTCTTAGCCCTGAAACAGCGGCATACAATGATCTCATCATAATAAATGACCTCCTTATTTTTCTTACTATAATTGGTTTTATCAATCAGTCAAAAACCATAAGCTTCCTTAAAAGGTCCAGCTTATATAATTACTGCGCCATCAATATTAGTAAAAACATTATCTTTTAATTCTTTACCACTTGTTGCTGTAATAACCATGTTATTTTTAATGCTTGTTATAAATGCATTATCACCTAAAATTATCAAAGCATCTTTTACACCTTTTTCTTTAGCAATATTTACAGCATTTGTTATTTTATTAATATCTTCCGAAGTAAGGTTGATATTTCTTTTTTCAAGTCTTTGTAAAGCATGCTTTGAAAAATTAACCTTTTCATTTTTACTTAACTGATTCATTATTTCTTTAAAACTTTTACCATTATTATTTGTTTTATTAATTTGACTAGTCTTTTTTGAATCATTAACACCATTAATTCTACTGCGATTTAATACATATTCATTTGGAATTTTGTTCATAATAAATCACCTTTTCCTAAATAGTATTATCTGATGAAGATTCAGTAAAATATGCTGATAAGGAATTATTTAACTTAATCATTTCATTAAGTAACTCTGTTTGATTTTCATTAATCTCATCTAACTTTTCTTCATTTGAATTTTCTCCACTAGTAAAACTGCTATTTAAATCACTAAGAGCATTTTTTATATCTAACATTATTAATTTTGAATCTTCATTGTTTTTTTCTATAGTTGTGTTAATTTTACCCAGCTGTTCAACAGATGTAAATTGAGCCATTTGAGCTATAGTATCTTTACTATCCATTGGTTCTAAAGGATCTTGATTCTCCATTTCTGCCATCAATAACTTTAAAAACGCATCCTGCCCCAAAGTTTGATCTTCAATAAGTTTATTATTAGCATCATCATTTTTTATACTATCTAAATAATCTAAATTAGCTTGTGAAAATACACCACTAATATCCATTTTCCCCTCCTATCCTAAATATGAAATTGCTCTTCTTCTCATCACACTTATCATTTTACTTTCTTCAATTAAATCAATCTCATTGTCACTTTGTTCGTTTTCATTTTCATCAAAAATATTTTCATAATACTGTTCTTTTTGATTTTGATTTTGATTTTGATTTTCTTGATTATCATCGCCAACAGAAACATTTAACTCATCTAAAGAATATCCTTTTTCACTTAAAGCATTCTTTAAATCTTGCAAATTTGATTCTAATGCCTGTTTAACAATCATACTCTCTACTTTAAACTCTGCAATTACATTTCCTTTTTCAATAGTCATTTTCAATTCAACTTTTCCTAAGGATTTTGGATTCAATAAAACTTTCATTTCTGAAATCTTACCATCAAATTTTGTTGTAAAATTATTTTTTATTTGAGAAAAAACTTTATCCATTTGATTAACTTTTGATAACAATTTAAAATTCAACTCGTTTTTAAAACTTTCCTTTACTTGTTCACTATCTTTAATTAAATTAAGATTTCTATTATCATTTAAACTATCTTTTAATAACGGTTGATTTTTATCATTAAGCTTAATAACTTTTTTTGCTTTAGTATCCGCATCTTTTTTAAGATTAATACTCATTTCTTTATCATTTAGATCTAATGTTTTATCACTTTCTTTAACTACTTCATCATTTATTAAATTAACATTTGGTAAATCTTTTTCATTAACTTTAACTTCAGTTTTTAAATCACTAATAATAACTTTATTCACTAAAGAAGTTAATTCTTTTAAGCTATCTTTAATCTCATTTTTAAACTCTGAAATTTTAACAGTTTCAATTTTACCGCTAAGCTTCTTCAATAAATCATTAAAAGCTTTTTTAATATCACGATTATTGGTAATAGTTTCACTCTTATCATTATTATTAAATTCTCTTTTAAGATTTTTCATTAAGTCTTTTAAAACTTCGAGAGAATCTACTATAGTTTTTAAATCTATCGGTTCTTGAGTTTCACTATTAACTAAATTTACAAATTCAAGAATATTATCAATACTACTAAAATCAAATTCTAACGATAATTGAGCCAATACTTCATCAGTTACTTCAATACCTAACGATTCTAAAAGCTCTTTTAATTTAGACATCTCATCTGCATTAATATCATCAACAATAGTTTCATCATCTTTAATTGGCTTAACAATTTTTTTTTCATTTTTCACTTTTATTTTATCATTCTCTTTTGGCTTTTTAATCTTATCTTCATTAATCTCTTTCGCATTATTCTTTTTTACGTTTTCAAAAGTCTCTTTAAAATCATTATTTTCTCTAACAAAATTTAGTTTTTTCTCCATTTTGATGGTTTTAGTTTTAACTTCACAAATATTTAAAACTTCACACCCCATATATTCACCTCCTTATCAATTATTAGTATTCTATTGGAATACTTAATTTTCGGCTAACTTGAGAAGCCATAGAATCAGTCATCAATCCAATAATTTCACCTTTTTTGTTTTCATTAAAATTATTAAGAATTTCAATTGCAATATCTTCATCACTTATTTCGATAATTTCTCCATTGTCTAACACATAAATTTCTGGCAACACAGAACTTCTCATCATACTTTCTAAAGTGTTTGCAACTTTTTTTGAATCCATAGTTTGATATATATCAGTTAACTCATTTAAGTTATCGTCATATTCGGAAAACAATTTAAGGGATTTTAAAATATCTTTCGTTAAAATATCCTCCCCTTTGTCCAATATTTGGTTTTCCTTTATTTTACTAGTAAGTAAAACATTAAATTCCTCGTTATTAATTTCAGCAAGCACTCTCCCAGATAATTTAGGACCTAACTCTTCATAAATATAAACCAATTCATCCATTTTATATGCAGCACCTTCTATTAAAATAGTAGATAAATAATCAGCTTTTTTAGTTTTATAAATTTCAATAATAGTATTTAAATCATTTATCGCAGTTCTATTACTTGAAATTATTTTTTTTATTTTATTTTGCTGATCTTTAGAAAATTTATTAATCACTATATTAAAATCTTCATCATCTAAATAATCTAATAACTTTGCGATATTTTCATCCTCTAAATTTTTAAGCGTTTCAGCAAGCAACAAATAACCATTAATTGAAGAATTAATTATCTCTTCCATTTTTTCTTTTGCAAGAAATGAAGTCAAATTCATAAGTTCCGTTGCATCATCTTTTAACTCTCCATTAACCTCATCTTCAATTTCATTTATTGTGTTTGATATAAGATCTTTATTAATCTCATGACTACGTACAACATCTAAAATATCTTTTGTTCTATTCGGATTATCTCTTATCATATACTTTATAATATTATCGTACAACTCAGAATCTTCAACTTTAATTTTCTCTAATTTATCAACAGCTCGCATTTTATCAATATCTAACATATACATAGAAATTTCCATTATTTGCGTCTGTCTTTCATCTTCTGTTGGTATTTTTTCAAAATAATCTCCAATAAAACCTGGAGCATCTTTTAAAATTTTATTAGCCTCCATTTGAAAACTCTCATTTAAAAAATAAATAGAACCAAATATAATAATTGGCAACAAAATAATTACTACCAATAATACAATGATTCCTAGTATAGTTTTCCCTTTACTCGCCATTTTTACCACCACTCATTTTATAATTTTTATAGTTTATAATTTCCTCAACTTCTTTCCTTTCTTTATCCTGCATTGCAGCAACATAAATATCAAACTGCTTTTCTTTCATTTTTTCATATTTCTTTGTTTCTTGAATAGCCGCATTAAGCTCTTGCCTCTTCGCTAAAACTAATGATTTCTGCTTAACAATTTTCATTTTTAATTGCGAAATTTCTCTTTTATAATATTCTTTATTATTATTAAACTGCCTTAATTCAGACGCTCTTAAACCATTAGAAATTTTATCATTAATAAATTTTAAATATTCTTTTTGTTTTTTAAAATTGTCATCTAATTTATTATTTAAATTAATATTTTTTTGAATTTCTATAGCAAGTTGATTTTTAATCTCATTTTCCATT
>JAYEHA010000105.1:0-4496 GCA_034659335.1 Bacillota bacterium | reverse complement strand
TTTAATAAAAAACTATAATATTTCACAAAAAAATAAGCAATTATTATTTAAAAATAATAATTGCTTATTTATATATATATACACTTATAACGGGGGGGAATAAATGTAATTTAAACAGTTGTTACACCGTTTATAACTAAATAATGTTGTTTAACTTTCACCAACTTTTAGATAATACCATTCTAAAAATAATATGTCAATACCTTTTCAGAATTTGTTTTCATTTTGTAACCTTTTAATAAATAATTAAAACAATTTATTATATTCAACTGCAATTTTTGCACCAACTAATGCATTATTATATACCAATTTAATATTTGATTCTAGACTTTCTCCACCAGTTAATTCTTTTACTTTACCAAGTAAAAACGGCGTTATTTCTTTTCCTTTAATTTCTAATTTATTAGCTTCAATTAAAGCATCATTAATAGCTTTAGTAATTACATTATGATCCATTGAATCTATTTCTTTAATAGGATTAGCTATAACCATTCCACCATTTAAATTAAGATCCCATTTAGCTTTTAATGCATTAGCAACATCTTTTGCATCATCTGCTTTATAATCAACTGAAAATCCACTTTTAATACTATAAAAAGCAGGTAATTCATCAGTTTTATATCCAACAACAGGAACACCATTCGTTTCTAGATATTCTAAAGTTAAACCAATATCTAAAATTGATTTAATACCCGCACAAATCACTGCAACATTTGTTTTTGATAGTTCCTCTAAATCTGCAGAAATATCAAAACTTTCAGAAGCACCTCTATGAACACCACCAATTCCGCCAGTAACAAATATTTTTATTCCAGCTAATTCTGAAATGATCATTGTTGAGGCAACTGTTGTCGCACCATCAAGTTTTTTAGAAATAATAAAGGGAATATCTCTTCTAGAAGCTTTTACTATTCCTTTTTCTTTTCCAAAATATTCTAATTCATCATCTGTCAACCCAGCTTTAAGACGCCCATTGATTATAGCAATAGTAGCTGGTATAGCACCATTTTCTCTAACTATCTCTTCAACTCTTCTAGCAGTTTCAACATTCTCCGGATACGGCATACCATGAGAAATAATTGTTGATTCTAATGCTACAACCGGCTTTCCTTCATCAAGAGCTTTTTTTACTTCTGGATTAATATCTAAATATTTTTCATACATTTTATTCACTCCTTAAATTTTCCAATACTTTCATCTCAGTAACTAAATTACTTATCGTTGCATCACTTTCTAAAGCTAACTTTGACATTTCTATTGAAACTATAATTGCCTTATTAATTTCAATATTTTTAATATATGAATATACTAACCCTGCCATAAATGCATCTCCAGCACCAGTAGCATTTACTACATTCACTTTTTTTGCTTTAACACTAAAAACACCATCACTATTACCATAGTATATTTCCTTTGAACCATTTGAAATTACTACTTGTGATACTCCCAAATCTAAAAACTTATTTATAGCTTTTTCCATATCATCATTACCATTAATTTTCATATTAAGTAATTTTTCAGCTTCAATTTTATTTGGCTTTATGGTATATATTTTTTCAAAATATTCGTTAATTTTAATACATTTTGCTGTTGAAACAGTATCTACAAAAATTTCTTTATCACCAAAGTTATTAAAAATATACTCTATTACCGATTTTTCTAGATTAGTATCAATTACTATTGCTTTTGCCTCTTGAATAATTTGTTTATATTTTTCCAAATAATCAACAGAAATTTCTAAACTAATATCCATATCTGCAATTGCCAACTTCATATCTCCATCATTATCTATAACAGATAAATATGAAGAAGTTCGATTATAACTTGAAATATGAACATTACTAATATCTACACCAGCATTTCTAGACTCATTTACTAACTTTTCACCATATAAATCGTCACCTACCGCAGAAAGCAATTTAGTACTAACACCTAATCTTGCAAGATTCTCCGCAATATTTCTTCCAACACCACCAGAAGAAATTTTTAATTTACCCGGATTAGAATCATTAAGGATAATACTTTCCTCAGAAAAACCTATTAAATCAATATTAGAACCACCAATAACTACAGCATAATCATTTTGATTTAAAATGTAACACTTTCCTTTAATCTTTCCTTTTTTTATTAAATTTGCAATATGTACCCCAACAGAAGATCTTTTAATACCAACTTTCTTAGCAATATCTTTTTGAGTAATAAAAGGATTTTCTTTAATAAGGTCAAAAATTTCATTTTCTCTTCTCGTCATATAATCACCACACTTGTTTATATTTTAAACTTATGCTTATTTTACACTTTGATAATAATTTTGTCAATAAAAAAAGAAAATTCCTTCTAACTAAATCTACACTCTATATCAAGGACGATCTAAAAAAACTATGCTGCAATATTATTATTAATATTAATAATAATAATAATAATAATAATATAATTTCTATATTGAATAAGATTCATCTTTTTTAAATCCCATTCCATCTATAAAATACCCCAAAAATGATTTTTGTAGCGCATTATCCGACAGTTTCCACGTCGGTAGATTAATTGTCCTAAGTTATAATCTTTTACTTTTTTTGAAATGTTGAGCTCGTATAATGTACCCCTTGATTTGAATGTATAAATGCCTCTTTATGAATCTTAAAATTTATATTACTTATTAATTTATCTGTAGTATCAAATGCAATTTCTAATTTAATATTTTTTATACAATATAGGCAAAAATTTCCTATCTGAATTTTCTATTAAGACTCTTTTTTACTCTTGCAATCTTTTTATATGGATTTACTTTTCATATTAACATGTGATGTTATATTTCCTCGTTATTCTTCGAATACGTTTCAAATTAAAATTTATTTTATACGTATTTTTTAATGTCATTTTAATTTGTTTGTACCTTTTCCCTACCTTTAAAATTATAAGCATCAAAATAAGATCTCCTAATTGTTCATCTTGAATTTCTCGTTTTGCTCTAGTTTCTTTTGATCTTTCAGAAAAATAATTATAATATCCTGATTGAGAAACTTCTGCTACTTTATATAACTAACTAAGCATACTGTAGAGTATTTTCTTCAATTACTTCATTAATTAGTATATATTTTTCTGATAGCAATAATACAATTGATTCATTTAACACCGGACTTTCTCTTGCCTCGAACTTTTTTATTAAATAAATCTCTGCCTGCAAATATTTTTTTTAACCTAAAGTCACCCATACTTTTCTTTTAAAGTGAGTTTTCGTTCTAATAGCTACCCTAAGTTGCCTTTTCGTATCATCTAATCCTAATACACCTTTATCTTTATATGCACGTCTCCATCTTCCAACTGACAATTCAACTCTTCTTATTCTTATCACTTCAATGTCAAATCCAGATTCTTCAAAATAGCCCTAGATAATTTCCCGTTTTGAATTTCAGCAATAAATAATCTTCTAAATACTGAAGTATATATTAGTTGCATTCCTACATCGTTACATTCAGTCAAAAATACATAGTGCAAAAAACTTGCAATTCACCAATTATGTGAATATCCCCCTAATTTGCTGGTAAAATACTTTTGATGTAATATACTTAATATAGTAAGTGAATAACCCCCTATTTCATACAAAATGGTGGGATATTCACAAAAGGAGGTTTTTTAGGTGGGAAAACGAAAAATACCAGATGTATTAACAAAAGAAGAAGAAAAAAAGCTATTAGATGTTTTTAATAAAAGATATTTATCTTCAACTAGAAATAAAATGATGATCCAGTTAATGCTAAAAACAGGATTGAGGTTATCAGAGATTATTAATTTAAAGTGGAATAATATTAATCTGCAAATTGGTAAGTTGAAAGTTGTTGACGGAAAAGGCGGTAAAGATCGGATGGTTTGGTTTAATAACGATACTTTAGATAATTTAAGAAAGTGGAGGCAGCGACAGTCAGATGAGATAGGTGCTGCTAACCATGTATTCACTACCAGCAAGGGGAAACAGCTTGAAGATAATGATGTCAGAAAAATGGTATATAGATATGCTGAGAAAGCTGGAATTCAAGAAGAAGTTGAAAAACATTATCATGATGAAGATGGAAATGAACTTGCTGAAACTTATAAACAGAAAAAGGTTAGTCCTCATACTTTTCGTCATACATTCGCAACTAGATTTTTAAGAGAGACTAATAATTTGAAAGTGGTACAAAAAGCTTTAGGTCATTCTGATATTTCTACAACTCAGATATACACTCATATAGTTGATACTGAGCTTGAAAATGCTATGAAGTCATTAACATAATAAAAGAAACTATAGCGGTATTTATAAAAATGTGCCACAAGTAAAGTAATAACAGAATTTTAAATAACTTATTCCGCTAAACCTTATCTAATTGGATTGTTAAAATTTCTGATTAGTAACTAAATTCACTCTATGAAAGACTACACGAACTACTAAAACAAAGAAAGTATTTCCAAGCAGATGAAATAAACCTTCAATTATTAAAATAAGATGGATATCTATCATT
>JAYEHA010000104.1:0-4501 GCA_034659335.1 Bacillota bacterium | reverse complement strand
ATAAAGATGATGCGATTAAATATAATAAATTAGAATTTATTTTAGAAAATATTGAAAATGAATTTATTGATTATACATTTAGTAAAAGAATTAATGATTCTATTGAAAAATCAGATATTAAAGTATTATATACGCCTCTCCATGGAACGGGGAAAGTACCAGTAGTAGAAATATTGAAAAGAAGAAAACTTAAGAATTTTGATATAGTAAAAGAGCAAATGATTGCTGATTCAAAGTTTTCAACTGTTAAAGTTCCCAACCCTGAAGAATACGAATCATATTCATTAGCATTAAAACAAGCAAAAAATAGTAATCCAGATATAATTTTAGCGACTGATCCAGATTGTGATAGAGTTGGTGTAATGGTTAAAGATAATAATGAGAAGTATATTAATTTAACTGGTAATCAGATTGGCATATTATTGGTTGATTATATTTTATCTACAAAAGAAGAAATAAATAAAAATAAAGTGATTATTAATACTATAGTTACTTCAGCTTTAGGTGGAGAAATTGCTAAAGATTATGGAGTAGAAAGTTTTTCAACGCTAACAGGGTTTAAATATATTGGAGAAAAAATTACTGAATTTGATACTACTAATAATGAGTTTCTATTTGGATATGAAGAAAGTTATGGATACTTATATGGTACTGAAGTGCGTGATAAAGATGCAGTAATAGCTTCAATGTTAATAGTTGAAATGGCAGCTTATTATAAGAATAATAGATCGTCATTAATTGATAAACTTGAAGAAATATATAAAAAGTATGGATATTATTCTGAAGGTCTAGTTGCTTTTAAATATGAAGGGATTGAAGGAATTAAAAAGATTGAAAACATTATGAAGACATTTAGGAAAAAAGATATTGGAAAAATTAGCATATATAATGTTAAAAATAAAATTGATTATTTATTGGATGCTACATTTCTTAGAAAAGCAAATGTTATTAAATATTTTTTAGAAGATGGTTCTTGGGTTGCTTTAAGACCATCAGGAACAGAGCCTAAGATTAAGATATATTTTTCAATAAAAGGTGAAACTGAAGTAGATAGTAAAAATAAATTGGATAAGATTAAAAAATTTTTGATTAATATAATAAAGCTATCAGATGTTTAATAATTATGGTATAATTATAATATTAAGAGGGGGCATATAATGGATGAAAAAAGAAAAAGCCATCGATTACCAATTGATATTACATTAACTATTGAAGAGTTATATAAACAAGGCGATGTAAAGATTGAAAACTTAAATAATAAAATTCATGTGGTTGATATTTCAAAAGGCGGAATTGCGTTTGAAATAAGTGAAGATTTACCACTTGATTTTTATTTTAATTCAAGAATAACTATTGATGATGAAAAAAGTTTTTTTAGTGTGTTAAAAATTATAAGAAAAAAAGAATTAGAAACAGGATATCACTATGGCTGTGAATTTGTTGGACTTGCAAATGTGCTATCAGACTGTATTGATGAATATGAAGAAGATGTGAAAAAGTACTAATCAATGGTTAGTACTTTTTTGTGGTTAGGAAAGTGAAATGGATATATTACTAACGTATAATTACGGAGCGGAAAAAATAGAAGCAATAACTAATTTAGGGTATAATGTAATTTTAGAACATGAAAAAGATCTGCTTTATAGCGAAAGATATAAAGATGTTGAAATCTTAATTTGTTATAATCCATTTAAGACTTTAGATATTTCAAAGATGAAGAAATTAAAATGGATTCAATTGTCTTCAATAGGGATTGATCAATTACCAATTGATAAATTAAGGGATAGAGAGATTATTGTAACTAATAATCAAGGTGGATATTCTAAGCCTATGGGTGAATGGGTAGTACTTAGTATTTTAGAAATAATTAAAAATAAAAAAGAGATTTTTAGTAATCAAATAGATAAAAAATGGAAAATGTATTCTAATTTAATGGAGTTAGTTAATAAGAAAGTACTATTTCTTGGAACTGGTACTATTGCTAAAGAAAGTGCTAAAAGACTTCAAGGGTTTGAGTGTATTATAGATGGAGTTAATACATCTGGTAAAAAAAATGAACATTTTAATAATATTTATAAGTCTGAAGAGATATATTCGATTATTTCAAACTATGATGTTATTATATCAACATTACCTAAAGTAAAAGAAACATTTCATTTTATTGATAAGAAATTCCTTGAACAAATGAAAGAAGATTCAATTTTAGTTAATGTATCTAGAGGAGAAATAATTGATGAGAGTGAATTAATAATTCAATTGAATAAGGGTAAGTTTATTGGAGTAAGTCTAGATGTTTTTGAAAATGAGCCATTAATGAATACTTCAAAGTTATGGGGTTTTAAAAGAGTTTATATTTCTTCTCATAATAGCTGGATTTCAGAAATGAAAAATGAAAGACGTTATAAAATAATTTATAAGAATTTAGTAAATTATCAAGAGAAGAAAGAATTGATAAATAGAGTTGATTTTTTAAGGGGGTATTAAATGAGAAAGTATGTTATTGATACGCATGTCCACACGGTATCAAGCGGGCATGCATATTCAACGCTGTCTGATTATGTTGCGGAAGCAAAAATAAAGGGATTAGAAATGTTTGTACTTACAGATCATGGACCTGAAATGCCAGGGGCTACGCATTGGTATCACATTGCTAATCAAAGAGTTATTCCAGATGTTATTGATGGTATTCAAGTGTTAAAAGGTGTTGAAGTAAATATTATGGATTATAATGGGAGATTAGATATTCAGGATGAACTTTTATCTAAATTAGATTTAGTTATAGCGAGTTTACATTTGCCATGTATTAATCCAGGAACAAAAGAAGAAAATACGAGTGCGCTAATTAATACAATGAAGAATCAAAATGTTGATATTATTGGACATTCTGGTAATCCAGATTATGAAATTAATATTGAAGAGTTTGTTAAAGCTGCTAAGAAATATAATTGTGCAATTGAATTAAATAATAGTTCTGATAAATTAACAAGATTTGGGAGTAATAAAAATTGTGTTGAAATTGCTAAACTAGCTAAAAAATATGGAGTGTATATTACGACAGGTAGTGATGCACACTATAAATCTTATTTAGGTGATTTTGAAGAAGTTGAAAAGATACTTGATAAAGTAGGTATTAGTGAAGAGTTGATACTTACAACAAGCACTGAAAAATTAAAAAAATATTTAAAAAGTAAAGGAAATGTTAAATGAGTAAAATTGATATAAGAAGTTTAGATTTAGAACAATTAGAAAATGAAATTCTTAGATTAGGGCATAGTAAGTATAGAGCTAAACAAATCTATAATTGGATTTCTAAAGGTGTTAATAAATTTGAAGAAATGGTAAATTTGCCTAAAAAAATACAAGTAGATTTAGAAAAAGAATTTATTATTGAGAATATTGTTATTGAAAAAATAGCGGAGTCGAAAGATAATACTAGAAAGTTTTTACTAAAATTGATAGATGACAATATTATTGAAGCAGTTTTAATGAAATATAAATATGGATATACTATTTGTGTTTCAACTCAAATCGGTTGTAAAATGGGATGCAAGTTTTGTGCTTCCACAATTGGAGGTAAAGTTAGAGATCTTTTACCGGGAGAGATATTAGGTCAAATATTAGTTTTACAAAGTTATATTGGTGAGCGAATTGGACATGTTGTATTAATGGGAAGTGGTGAACCATTTGATAATTATGATAATGTGATGAAATTTTTAGAGTTAGTTAATGATAAGAATGGTTTAAATATTTCTCAAAGAAGTATTACTTTATCAACTGTTGGAATTGTTCCTAAAATATATGAGCTTGCAGAAAAGAAACTTCAGATTACCTTAGCAATATCATTGCATGAGGTTGATAATAAGAAAAGAACGGCGTTAATTCCGTCTAATGAGAAGTATCCGATTCAAGATATTATCAAAGCGTGTAAGTTTTATATAAAAAAAACAAAAAGAAGAATAACTTTTGAGTATTCTTTGATAAATGGGGTAAATGATAATATAGAAACTGCTAAGCTATTAGGAGTGCTATTAAAGGATATGTTATGTCATGTAAATTTAATACCTATTAATGCAGTTTCAGAAAAAGATTATAAGCCTTCAAGCGAAAGAAACATTGTTAAGTTTAAGGAAATGCTAGAAAAACAAGGGATTGCAACTACAATTCGTAGAGAAATGGGAAGCGATATTAATGCAGCGTGTGGTCAGTTAAGGAATGATTATATTAAATTATAAAAAAATAAAGGGTTTTGTAATTTATTGATTATTTCTTGGAAATGTTTAAAAGGAGGAGATTAAAATGGTTAAATTAATTGCAGGTGAAAAAGGTAGCGGAAAATCAAAAAAATTAATTAAGATTGCTAATGAAGAAATAAAGACTAACAATGGTAATATTGTTTTTTTAGATAATAGCGATAGAAATATATTTGATTTAAATCATGATATTAGATTTATTGATGTTAGTGAATATAATGTAGATACGCTTGATGGATTTATCGGTTTTA
>JAYEHA010000103.1:0-4528 GCA_034659335.1 Bacillota bacterium | reverse complement strand
TTCCCATTTTTCTAAAATCATACTTCATTTCTAATCCCCTCTAAACCTTCAGAAATATATTTTTTTAACCAAACTAAAACATCGCTATTAGTAATTTTAACTTCACCTAAAAGCTTTTTAATTTCTTTTGTGTTTAAGGTGAAATTTCTATCATTAATTTCATGTGTATATATTAAATTTATATCTTCATTCCCATTAATAATAGTCACAATTGTATCTTCCATATTTCCTAATGGCACTCTATCAATATGACTATATTTAAATTTAGCTATTATTTCTGTACCAATACCAATATCAGAATTAATATTAAATGAACCTTCACAATTTTCTGCATTAGCTTTAAAAAGCGGTATTCCTAATCCAACACTTCTAGTTGTACGCGTAGTATAAAATGGATCAACCACATTTTTAATTGTATCTTCATCCATTCCTACCCCATCATCCTTAACTTTAATCACTAATTTATCTTCAATTTTATTCTCAATAATAGAAATTCTAATACTTCTTGCTTTAGCAATAATTGAATTCCTTGCAATATCAAGTATATGCAGTGATAATTCTTTCATATAACTACCCCTTTTAATCTTATTTATTAAACAATCTATATTTTTTTCTTTTAATTCAATAGAATATATTGGCTCATTGATACTAGCAAGATCATGGGCATCTGAATTCCTAAGAATATAATATTTCCTCTTAAATTCAATATCTGATAAATATTTTTTTGAAGTTTCTCTCTTTGATACCTCAACATATCTAAAATTAAATTCATCAGGAATAAAACCTAAATTCGTAATAATACTAGCATATTCTCTATCTATATGAGCTGGAAAAATAGCACCATTAAATCTATATACTAAAAAATATAATTCTTCAATAGAAATATTAATTGATGTTAACAATAAATTATCAACTTCATTAATTATATTGTCATTTTCATCAACAATTAATTGATCGCCAAATTTTTCTTTTTTATTTTTCACTTTAATTCTTAAATCATCAATAATTTCACTAAAATTATGAGCTGATTCATAATCTTTAAATAAACAAATCATATGAACTTCTTCAATTGTTTGGACTTCAATGCCAGGTACAATAATAATATCTTTATCTTTTGCAATCTTTATTGCTACTTTTACATTTTCTATGGAATTGTGATCTGTAATTGCTATAAAATCTAGTTCTTTTAATACAGCCATATTCACAATATTATTAGGTGTCATTGTATTATCAGCACATGGTGATAAACACGAATGAATATGAAAATCATAATAAGCTTTCATTCATTTCCTCATTAAAAAAAATCTTATTAATCTCATAATGATCTAAATCTGTTTCTAAAATATTAATGCCTTCTTGATTAGCCTTATCAATAACATCTTTAGTTGTATCTACACCAAATGGTAAAATTATACAAGAAAATTCAACTAATGATGCAACAGCTAAAATATTTTTATGAGATTGAACTGTTATCCAAGCATTACCACTTTCTCCATTTGCCATAACAAAACTCAATAAATCAGAACTATAAATTCCATTTATTTCAATATCAGTATCTGTATCGGTTAATAATTTAAAATTATATTTTTCAATAAGTTTATTAACTTTCATTATTACCACCTTTCACTCTACTTTTTAAAACAACACATTCTTCAATAGTTGTTATCCCCTTTACGATATCTTCCGCAAATGCATGACATGTTGGAGCACCACATGCACCACAATTAATCTTTGGAAGTTTCTGAAACACTTTTTCAATTTCTGCTAATTTTTTAAGAGCTTCACTAAAATTATTATCTAATTTCATTACATCAGAAGGGATTATCTCTTTATTCCATTCAAGAATTTCTTTGGGATAATCATCTAAATTAATATTATTACTTTCTTTTGCAAGTTGAGAAAGTTTTCTTATTCTATTCTTTGCAATAAATGCATTTTCTACATTTAGAGGCCCACCCACACATCCGCCAACACATGCATAGCCTTCAAAAAAATTGAGTTTGCTAAGTTTTCCTAATTCAATTTCATCTAAAACTCTAATCACTTCATCGATACCGTCTACTGCAATATAATTATCAATACCCATGGAAAAACTTTGTCCACCTACTCTACCCCAATTATATCCTTTTGATGAACTTTTTAATAAATCTCTATCCGGTTCTATTTCATCATACAATTTAAGTATTTTAGAATATAATTTATCAATTGCTAATGAACCATTAACAAATGATTTTTCTATTCCAATTGGTACTTTAGCACTCGTAATTTTTGCAGGACATTGACTAATATAAAAAATCCCAATTTCTTCAGATTTCAAATTTGTTTTTTCAATAGCAATTTTTCTAGCGAGTCTTGCAGCAACTTCCATTGGTGACTCTAATTTAACAATATTATCAATTAAACTAGGATATTTAATTTGAATCAATCTCGTTATTGCAGGACAGTATGTAGAAATATGTAACGTATTTTTATTAGTTTTATCTTTAATTGTTTCTTTTTGATATTCACTCAGTATTTCTGCTGCATAACCTACATCATAAACGTCATCAAAACCAAGATGAATAAATGTATTTAAAACTTTATTTAAATCAAACGTTATCTGAAATTGACCATATAACGATATTGCTGGTAAAGCAACATTATATTTATATTTCTTAAGTTCTTCTAGTCCATCAGATAATGCACCTTTTGCATGAAATGGACAAACTTTTAAACATTCACCACAATCTATACATCGTTCATCAATTATCTTTGCTTTACCATTAACAATCCTAATTGCCTCTGTTGGGCAACCATCTAAACAATGTGTACAACCATTACAATAATCTGGCTCTAAAGTTACAGAATGCCGATATTTTCCCATAATAATCCCTCACTAACACAATTTGAATTTCATATTTAATTCAGTATATTCACCAAATTTTGATTCAATTTTAAATATATCACTACATCTTCTCATATTTGGAAGTCCCATTCCGGCACCAAATCCAAGCTCAATAGCCTTTTTTGATGCCGTTGAATAACCTTTTTTCATAGCTAACTCAGTATCTTCTATACCAGGACCATTATCTCTAACTTTAATATTTATTTCATTCTCTATAACAACTACCTCAATAAACCCTCCAAAAGAGTGAATTGCAACATTAACTTCAGCTTCATATGCTGCTATTGATACTCTTCTAATAACTTTATTATCAATATTTAATTGTCTCAATATTTTTTTTATTTTACTAGAAGCTTCTCCAACCTTAGAAAAATCATCCATTTCAACATTATATCTAATAATAATCTTATTTTCTTCTGTAACCACATTATTCATAATTAATCCTTAAAGGCTTTATTCCATTTTTATAAAGAACACCTGAAGCTTCAAACATAGTAAATTTTGTTGAAATTAAAGTCATATCTTTTTCTTTTGCCATCTTTAAAACATCTTCATTAGGTCTTTTACCTCTTACAAAAATAATTGTTTTAAGATCTAACATTTCAGAAGTTCTTATAACTTGATTATTTACTAAACCAGTAAGAAGTACTGCATCCACATTAACAAATACCAAGACATCACTCATCAAATCTGATGAAAAAGCAGTATTTATTGTTATATTACTATTTCCAATTAACATTTCACCACAAATTAATTCAATAGCTTTTTCTATTTTCATCTTAACCCTCCATTAAATAGTTATTTATTTAACAATATTATAACATACTATTAATCTAATTACTATTCTTTAGAAACTCATCTATTATTATTATTGTATTCTTTGCGACTTCTTTAATACTTTTTTCTGCATCAACTACTTTTATTCTACTTGGATATTTTTCAATAACTTTCATATATCCTTGATAAACTCTTTTATGAAATTCAATACTTTCTAAATCCAATCTGTCTTTTACACGTACCTTACTATTATTAATTCTATCTAAACCAATTTCTGGTAATACATCGAGAAAAATTGTTAAATCTGGCATAATATTATCAATGGCAAATTTATTAATTTCAAATACTTTATCTATTCCAATACCTCTAGCAAAACCTTGATAAGCTAATGAAGAATCAACAAATCGATCACAAATTACTATTTTACCACTTTTTAATGCCGGAATTACCTTTTCTATTAAATGCTGTCTTCTAGATGCCGCATATAAAAGTGCTTCAGTTCTATCATCCATAGATGTATTTTTTTTATTTAATATTACTTTTCTAATATCCTCTGAAATATTTATTCCACCTGGTTCTCTAGTTAAAATAAATTCTATATTATTTTCAATTAAATACTTCTTTACATATTTTATTATTGTTCCTTTTCCTGATCCGTCAGGCCCTTCAAACGTAATGAACTTACCTATCATCATATTCTCCTTTTAAAACATTATATACTATTATATATCTATTTATTATACATATTGTCAATTAATAAATTAAATTTATTTGATGGGCAAAATTCATCTTTTACCTTACAATTTTGTATTCCAAGACTTCCATGCTCAATTAATTCATACAGCCTAGCTTGAATATGCCCTAATT
>JAYEHA010000102.1:0-4530 GCA_034659335.1 Bacillota bacterium | reverse complement strand
CAGATCGTTTCAATATGAGTTGAATGTGGAAACATATCAACTGGTTGAATTTTTTGTACTTCATATCCATGTTCAATAAAATACTTTAAATCTCTAGCAAGTGTTGATGGCTTGCAAGAAACATAAACGATTTTTTTAGGTTTCATTTTAATTATTACTTCTAATAATCTATTATCGCAGCCTTTACGAGGTGGATCTAAAACTACAACATCTGCTTTTATTCCGTTTTCATAAATTTTTGGAATTATTTCTTCTGCCTTACCTTTAAGAAATTCTACATTTTCAATATAATTATTTTTAGCATTTCTCTTAGCATCTCTTATAGCTTGTGTAACTATTTCTACTCCGTAAACTTTTTTTGCTTTTTTTGCTAAAAATAGACTGATTGTTCCAATTCCAGAATATAAATCAAAAACTATTTCATCGCCTTTTAAATCAGCATATTCTAAAGCTGTTTCATATAATATTTCAGTTTGTCTAGAATTGATTTGAAAAAATGATGATGGTGATATTTCAAAAGATATTCCTTTAATATCATCAACAATAAAATCATCGCCGTATAATGTATAATTTTTTAAGCCTAAAATTGTATTTCCACGTTGTTTATTAATATTTTGTATTAATGATTTAACTTCAGGAATTTCCTTTAATTTTTTAATGAATTTACCGATATGTGGTAAATCTTTTCCATTAGTAACTAGTATTACCATAGTATCTTTAGTATGATAAGATGTTCTAATTACGACATGCCTTAAAATTCCTTTGTGACTTTTTTCATTGTAAGCAGAAATTTTATTTTCATTAATTACTTCTCTAATGGCCTTTAAAACTTTATTTGAAATTTCTTCTTGTATTATACATTTATCTAAGTTTACAACATCATGAGTACCTATTTTATAAAATCCAATTTGAATTTTATTATTAACTAATTTAATTGGGAATTGTCCTTTATTTCTATATTCATATGGTTTTTCCATACCAATAGTATCATATACTTCTACATCTTCAATTTTACCAATTCGTGTAATAGCGTTTTTAACTTTATTTGTTTTGTATTTTAATTGCTCATCATATTTGATATTTTGAATTTGACATCCACCACAAATATCAAAATATTCACAATCAGGTTTTTGCCTAATTCCTGATTTTTCTAACATTTTTACGATTTTACCAGTGGCATAGTTTTTCTTTTTTAAAACAATTTCAGTTTCTAAAATATCTCCTGGAACCACACCTTGTACAAATATTGTAAAATTATTATATTTACAAATACCTTCACCTTTTGAACCAATATCTACTACATTTACCTTTACTACGTCGCCTTTTTCTACAGACACTTATCTCACCTCATTAAATTTTCAACTTCTTAATTTTTATTATAGCTTTATGCTAAAATTTATCATATAATAATATAATAATATAGCAAGATTAAATAAAATACAATCAAATTAATTTATGGAGGGATTAAATTGCGCTTAATAATAAATATATTTCTAATAATTCTAATAGTATTTTCACTTTCAATCATACCAATCAATTATCAAATAATAGATTTTCATCTTTCATATTTGAATAAGTCTGATGATATAGAAATAGAAGCAGTTGAAACTAATATTGAGTTTTTCAATGTTTCAAGTACTGAAAGTAATTTGTTTTTAACTGATAATAACTTTAAGGTATGTATAAGTACTAGTAATAAAGATGAATTAGAAACAATTATTGATTCATTTAATATTAAAATATCAAATCCTAATGAGGTAGTTAAAACTATTAAATTAAAGCAACTTAAAAATTCATATGAAAAAAATATAGTGGATATTAATGAATATTTAGCTGAACATTCAAATCAAGAAATATATACTATTGAATATAATTTTTATTTAAGAGATTTAGATTTAACGTCAAATTATTATACAGTCCTTATTACAAGTGCTGATTCAAGAGTTAAAGAAAATATATCTTATGAATTTAATTATACTAATGATAATACGTATATAGGATCAAGTAATAAATCGCCTGAAAATATGCTTTATACAAAAGTGTATTATGCGGATGAAAACTTTTTAAGATTAGTCCCTGTAAATAAATTGATTAATTCGACAGATAGATTTATAAGAGCTACGATGAATCAATTGCTTGAAACTCCAGATAATAAATATGGTCTTTCAAATACAATAATTGCACCACGAATAAAGAATATTTATATTCATAATAAAACAGCAAGGATTGATTTAAATAGTTATGATGTAACAGCTTTTAATAATGGATCTGCTAATGCAATGTTTGCTTTAGATTCGATTATTAATACAATTGGAAAATTTAGTGTGGTTGATAAAGTGAAATTCTTTGTTGATAATAAGGATAATGCTAATTATTTTCATGGTACTGATTTATCAGAAGAATTTATTGTTACGAATAAGTCAAAAGCATATGTAGGGCTAGAAACTACTAATAAAACTATGCTTTTATATCCAATTGAAATTAATGAAAAAAATTTAAATGATAAAATTGTTGTAATAATTAAAACACTTCAAGGTATAAATTATGAATCAAATGCAACTGCTTCATTAATTCCAACATTACCAAGTAATGTTAAATTATTAAATTATAAATTTAATGATAAAAATATTGAGTTAGATTTTTCTAAAGAGTTTCTAACTATATACAAAGAAAATAATAATTATAATAAATTGATGTATGAGAGTATCTTGTATAGTATGACAAGTATTGAAGGAATTAATTCAGTTTCAATATTAGTTAATAGTGAAAAAGTACCTTCATTTACTGGAATTAAAATATCTGAACCACAAAAACCGAATGTATTTATTAATACACTTAATTAAAAAACTCCTTTTAAGAGGAGTTTTTTTTCTGATTTTTTATTTTATACATTTGTGTATCAGCTGTTATTAACAATGAATCTAAATCAGTTTTATATAGAGCTACTCCACTACTTATCGATAGTGAAATGTTTTTAGTGAAAGTCGAGTTTTCAATGATTTGTTCCATTTTTTTAGTAAATATTTCTGCATGCGCTAAAGTTGTATGTGGTAAAAGAATGATAAATTCATCGCCGCCCCATCTGAAAAAATAATCATTTTCTCTTATATTATTATAGACTAAAGAACTTACTTCAATTAAAATTTTGTCACCAACTAAATGTCCAAAAGTATCGTTAATATTTTTAAATTTATCTATATCAAACATTACTAATGAGAGTGGTATATTATAGCGGTCATGACGTTTGATTTCTGCTTCTATAGTATGGTGGAATTTTCTTCGATTGTATATACCGGTTAAATTATCTGTAAAAATAAGTTTTTTAATTTCATTTTCCTTTTCTTTACGATCTGATATATCTCGGTATATTGCAAAGATTCCTAAGGTGTTGTCATGTAAATTTATTGGATAAGCAGTTATTTCTACATCTAAATCTTCACCAAATTTATTTGTTCGTATTGCGTCAACACAGATTGGTGATTTTTTGTTAACTATATGATTGGTATAATTGCGTGCTGTATCACTATGTGTGTTTGATACTATATAGTCATCTATATTTTTATCAAGTAGTTCAGTGATGTTATATTTAAAAAACTTTTCAAATTTAGTATTGATGTTTATAATTTTATTGTCTGTACTTAGTAGTGCAATGGCATCTGATGATTTATAAAAAAGCTCTTTAAAATATGCTTGTTGTCTTTCAAGTTCATTTAAGGCATTAACTTCTTCACGCATATCTCGATACATCGCAAACATTCCAACAAGTTTATTATTTAGTATTACAGGGATTTCAATTGCTTCTACATCGATTAATATATTGAATTTATCTTTTCGTTTTGTTATTTTTTTAAGTGGGACTTTTTTTAACATTGATTTTTTGAAAGTGTTTGATTCTTCTAGATATTTATTTGGGATTATTAATTCAGTAATGTTTTTTCCTAGACTTTCTTTTTTAGAAAATTTAAATATTTTTGTAAATTCACTATTAATATTTAATACTGTTTCATTAGTGTCTAAAAAAGCAATAGGATATATAGAATTATCAAATAATTGATTTGAAAAATCTTTTATCTCTGTTAAATTGCGTTTAATTTTGTTTTCCTCGCTAATATCTTGATATATTATATAGTATCCTACTATGTTATTATCCGTAGTAATTGAATGCCTTGTAATCTTAACATCAATCATCTTCTTTCTTTTAGTAATTCTTTGCGTTGATAATATTATTTTTTTATTATGAATTTTATTCTCAAATAAATTTTTTATTTCATATCTTTTTTCTTTTGGAACGACTAAATCATTAATGTTTTTTCCTATCATTTCATCTTCACTATATTCAAAAATACTATAAAAAGATTTATTTGCAGTAAGTATAGTTTTATCAGTACTTAGAATTGCAATTCCATTAGGAGAATTATCAAATATATTTTGACTATAAAGTGAAAGAATATTTTTACTTTTATTAGTATTAATACTATGATTAAATTGAATAAGAAAAAGTTCATTAGAAGTATCAATTGAAGAAATTGA
>JAYEHA010000101.1:0-4540 GCA_034659335.1 Bacillota bacterium | reverse complement strand
GAATGATCAGTTGTATTATATAATAGCAAATAGGAGGAAGTGATTTTATGTATAAGGGAATAGTTATTAAAATAGAGAAGATTTATGCTATTGTACTAACAGATAAGGAACAGTATCTAAGGCTTAGTATTAAAGAAGATATGGATATTGGAAATAAAATTTATTTTACTGAATTACTTTATAGACCTTTTGATGTAAGATATAGCTTATTTACAGGTAAGAGTAGTGGTTTTATAGGTAGACCTAGAACAGATACATATAAACATTTTTTAAAAGAAAATCTTGGATTAATAGGGTTTGATGAATTTTTAAAAGTTAAGATGGTAGTTGGAGAGATAATTGATGTTAAAAATCATCCTAATGCAGATAAATTATATTTATTAAAAATTGATTTAAAAACTGAAGTAAGACAAGTAGTTGCAGGTTTAAAGAAATTTTATACTAAAGAAGAGTTACTTAATAAAAAAATTGTAATGGTAGCTAATTTAAAACCAGCAAAATTAAGAGGTGAAGTTTCTGAAGGAATGTTATTGGCTGCAGAATCAGATAAAAATACAGTAAAATTATTGACTGTAGATATTGAAAATGGAGCTACTATTAGATAAAGTAAAATAATATTGTGAGGTGTAATATGTTATTTGATTCTCATGCGCATATAAGCGATGAAAAATTTGATAATGATAGAGATGAAGTTATTAATCGTGCAAAAGAGAATGGGATTAAATTTATTATGAATCCTGGTGTAGAGTTAGAAAGTTCAAAAAAGGCGATTGATTTAAGTGAAAAATATGAAATGATATATGCTGCGGTTGGTTTTCATCCGCATGAAGTAAAAAATATGGATGATACTATGCTTAGTTTAATTGAGAGTTTAGCAAAAAAAGCAAAAGTGAAAGCAATTGGTGAAATTGGATTAGATTATTATTATGATCATTCTCCTAGAAAAGTGCAAAAGGAATGGTTTATTAAACAAATTAGATTGGCAAAAAAAATAAAATTACCGATTATTATTCATGATAGAGATGCTAATTTAGATACTATGACTATTTTAAAAAATGAAGATGCATTTGAAAATGGTGTTTTATTGCATTGTTTTTCAGGTTCAGTAGAACTTGCTAAAGAGTATATTCAATTAGGAGCTTATATTTCTTTAGCAGGACCTGTGACATTTAAGAATGCTGTAAAACCAAAGGAAGTAGCAAAAATTGTTCCTTTAGATAAAATACTTATTGAAACTGATTCGCCTTATTTATCGCCTGAACCTAAAAGAGGGAAAAGAAATGAATCATCATATGTTGAATATGTTTGTAATCAAATTGCTATTTTAAAAGAAGTTAGTTTTGATGTAGTTGCTAATGCGACTTATGAAAATGCAAAAAGATTTTTTAAAATTGACTAAATGGAGGTTAAAATGAAAAATGTAAGAATAATTATTTTAATTACATTATTATTATTAGGAATATTTTTTTCTATAGATAAATTTATAAAAAAAGATATTACTATTATTGATAATGCACATGTTATAAAAGTTCGTACATTTAGAACAAATTTATCATATATATTAGATGAATATAATTTTAATATTGGAAAAAATGATAAAGTTTCAGTACCAATTGATAGTAAGATTGTTGACAATATGATAGTCGAGATTGAAAGATCATTTAGAATTGATATTTCTATTGATAATGAAATTAGAAAAGTTTTTACAACAGAAATATTAGTTAAAGATTTACTTAAACGTGAACATATTGATATTGGTAACTTAGATAAGGTTTATCCTAGTTTAAATTCAAATGTAAAAGAAAATGATATTATAAAAATTGTTAGAGTTGAAAAAAAAGAAGTTGTTGAAATAGAAGATATTTCTTTTACTACAATAATAAAATTGCGTCCTGATATTGAGCCTGATATTGTTAAAGTTGAATCCGAAGGAGTTACTGGTAAAAAAAGAGTTAAATATGTAGTAACAACTAGAGATGGTATTGAAATAGATAAAAATGTAGTTGAAACAGAAATAATTAAAGATGTGCAAAACGAAGTGATTTATAAGGGTTTTGATAAATTATTTGTTACATCCCGTGGTATGCCATTTAAGTATAAAGAAATTATAATTATGGAAGCTACTGCTTATGATTTATCTTTTCAATCAACCGGTAAATATCCTGATCATCCAGGATATGGGATTACTTATTCTGGAACAAAAGCTCAACCAGGAACAGTTGCTGTTGATAAAAGGTTGATTGAACTTGGATCAAAATTATATATTGAGTCTTTAGATAATACTGCTGATTATGGATTTGCTTCAGCTGAAGATACCGGAAGTGATATAAAAGGTAATCGTATTGATTTGTTTATAACTGATCATAATAAAGCTATGCAATATGGCAGAAGAAATGTTAGAGTTTATGTATTAAATGATGAAGTATCTGAAGATGAAATAAAAGGATATTCTGAAAGGCGGATATATGAAAGAAATTAGTGAAGTCATAGTTGTTGAAGGACGAGATGATGAAATAAATTTAAAAAGATTCTTTAAATGTGAAGTCATTAGAACAAATGGATTTGGAATATCAAAAGAAACTTATAAAAAAATTAAATTGGCTAATAAAAATAGAGGAGTTATTGTATTAACAGATCCTGATCATGCAGGTGAAACAATAAGAAAAAGGATATCTGAAGTTGTTAAAGATGTAAAACATGCATTTGTTAATAGAGAAGATGCTACTAAAAATGATGACATAGGTATTGAAAATGCATCTGAAGAAGCGTTAATAAATGCACTTAATAAAGTTAGAATAATGACAAATAATTTTGAAAATAATTTTGATAAAACTATTTTATATAAATATAAACTTGTAGGTGCTAATCAATCTTCAAGTAGAAGAGAAAAATTAGGTGAAATTTTGGGTATTGGATATTGTAATGGTAAGCAAATTTTAAAAAGATTAAATAATTATGGTATTACTAAAGAAGAGTTTGATAATGCAATAAAGGAGATTGAAAAATTATATGGATAGATTAACGTCACCAGGTAAAATAAGAAATATAATGAAGAAACATAATGTAAGATTTTCAAAAAGTTTAGGTCAAAATTTTATTGTAAATGATTCAATAATCGAAGAAATTATTAGTAAGAGCAATATTACGAAGAATGATTGTGTTTTGGAAATTGGTCCTGGAATTGGAGTGTTAACTCAAGCTTTGGCTGAAAATGCAGACAAGGTATTAGCGGTTGAATTAGATAATAAATTGATTCCTGTATTAGAAGAAACTTTAAGTGATTATGAAAATGTAGATATAATTCATAATGATATTTTAAAAGTTGATATTAATGAGGAAATTAAGAATAGATTTGATAAACCTGTAAAAGTAATTGCAAATCTACCATATTATATCACTACTCCAATTATTATGAAATTATTAGAAGAAAGGATTGATGTTAAAGAAATTATTGTAATGGTGCAGAAAGAAGTTGCTGAAAGAATGGTTTCAAAATCTGGTGTTAAAGCATATGGTTCTTTATCTGTAGCGGTACAGTATTATTCTGAGGCATCAATAATTATTGATGTTAATAGAGATAATTTTTTACCACCGCCAAATGTAGATTCGTCAGTAATAAAATTAAAAATTAGAGATAATCCTGCTGTTAAAGTATTAGATGATGAATATTTTTTTGAAGTTGTAAAAGGTGCATTTGCACTTAGAAGAAAAACTTTAATTAATTCACTATCTAAATCAAAAATTGCTGTTAATAAAGAAATTGTAGAAAAAGCATTAATTAAATTAGGATTAGATTTAAGAATTAGAGGAGAAAAGTTAAGTATTGAGCAATTTGCTAAACTTTCAAATGAGTTATATAAAGCCCGAAATTAGATTTGGGCTTTTTTCCATTTTACATAATTGTTTAATATTGGTAAATAATTTAGGATACCGTTCATTTCTCTGTGAATTTTAAATATCGGATTCATATCCTTATATGGAATTGATTTTCTTTTTCCATTTTTACTATCTAGATAATATTTCCAAACAATTTCAAAGGGGACTAAAAAATATTCGTCATATACTTTAAAATGAATAATTATAAATGATAAACCACCTTGATAATTAATGTCTTTCATATATTCAAGTTGGTGTTTATGAATGTTTTGAACAGGTAAACTTTTAAGAAGAGTTTCTTTTGCATCAAAAACAATTGGCATTCCTTGAATAACACCGTGAAAATCAACTGTAGATTTTTTTTCAAAGAATGCTTTAACAATCATTCCATTTTCTGTTTTTTTAATAACTTTTATTGGTACATCTACTTTATCTATTCTTCCTAATTTATTTGCTTTATAATATTCATTGCTAAGAAGTACTAAGTTTTCTAATTTATCACCTCTATGACCTCTTGAGTTCCATTTTGTCATAAATATCACCTTCTATCTGAAGAAAGTATATAATAATTTTAGTAAAAAGTAAAATAACTATATTTTTAGAATTATTTATTTTTGTAAATTCTGTTGATAATCTGTGAATATTGTGCATAAGTTGAACAATA
>JAYEHA010000100.1:16605-20124 GCA_034659335.1 Bacillota bacterium | reverse complement strand
TGTTTATACAAATAATATAGATAAAGAAAATTTAGTTAAATTAGCAAAAGAAGCTGCGTTAGGAATGGAATCTGAAAATAGGAAAAGTAAAATAGAATTGATGAAAGAAGAAATAAATAATAATCATACAATAGAGATATATCCTGCTTCTGTTTTGTCTAATGATAAGACAGATTTAATGAAGCGTGCATATGATAAAGCAAAGGGGTATGATCAATTAATTAATCAAGTGAAAGTTAATTATATGGATTATGATAAAAAAATTATGATTGCTAATAGTGAAGGATTATACAAATTAGATAGAAGAACTAGAACAAGACTTTTTGTAACGTCGATAGCTAGTAAAAATAATGAAATGCAAACTGGTACTGAGAGTATTGGAGCTCATACAGGTTTTGAGTTATATAAGGATGATATAGTTGATAAAGTTGCAAAAGAGGCTTCAAGAGTGGCCAAGACGATGATATTAGCAGAAAAATGTCCTAGTGGTAAAATGGATATAGTAATTGATAATGGTTTTGGGGGTGTTATTTTTCATGAAGCTTGTGGGCATGGATTAGAAGCAACATCGGTTGCAAAAGGTAATTCAGTTTTTGCGGGTAAAATTGGTGAAAAAGTTGCGTCTGAAATTGTAACGGCCATAGATGATGGGACATTAAATAATGAATGGGGTTCGTCAAATATAGATGATGAAGGAAATAATACAACAAAAAATATATTAATTGAAAATGGAATACTTAAAAATTATATGATAGATAAATTAAATGGTAGACGTATGAAAATGGATGCAACGGGTTCATCAAGAAGAGAAAGTTATAAATATGCTCCTACTTCTAGAATGACAAATACTTATATAGCTAATGGTAAATCGTCTAAGTCAGAAATAATTAGTAATACTGAAAATGGATTGTTTGCTAAAAAAATGGGTGGCGGTTCAGTAAATCCTATGACCGGTGAATTTAATTTTAGTGTTATGGAAGGTTATATTATTAAAAACGGAAAAATTACTAAACCTGTTAGAGGGGCATCATTAATTGGAATGGGGACTGAAGTTCTTAATCAGATTGATATGGTAGGTGATAATATGACTTTTGGGCAGGGTATGTGCGGATCTTCAAGTGGTTCGGTTCCTGTCAATGTAGGTCAGCCAACAATTAGAGTGAAAAATTTAACTGTTGGTGGAGTTAGGGAGGCTATAAAATGATTGAGATGATTAATGAATTATTAAAAAGAAGTAAAGATTATGGTTTTGATGAAGCTGAAGTAATGGTAATGGCTGATAAAAATTTTGAAACAACAGTTTATAAAAATGAGATAGATAAATATAGTATATCTGAAAATTTCGGATTGTCTTTTCGTGGATTGAAAAACGGAGTAATGGGATATTCTTATACTGAAAAAATTGATGAAAAATCTATTTGTATGCTATTAGAAAATGCTATGAATAATTTAAAAAATATTGATTCTGAAGATACGGAGTTTCTTTTTTCAAATGATAATGAAATAGAGTATATTGAAGTAAACCAATATAATAAATCATTAAATGATATTTCAAATGATAGAAAAATTGAAATATTAAAAGATATGGAAAAAACTGCTTTTAGCTATGATAAACGAGTAAAATCTATTAATTATTGTATCTTTGAAAATGGAGAAAATACTCTTATAATAAAGAATACTTTGGGTTTAGATTTATATGAAAAATCAAATATGGCTTTTTGTTTTTTAAATATAGGAGTTAAAGAGGGTGAAGAAATCCAAACATCTTATAGTATATTTGTAGGTAATGATATTGAGTTACTTGATTCTAAAAAATTAGCATATGAAGCTGTAGATAAGGCTATTAAGTTATTAGGGGCTAAAACTGTTAAAAGTAATAATTATCAAGTTATTATAGAAAATCGTACATTTGCGTCTTTATTAGCTGCATTTACTCCGATTTTTTCTGCTGAACAAGTTCAAAAAGGATTGTCATTATTAAAAGGGAAAATGGATAAGAAAATAGGTGTTGAAAAATTAAATCTTATAGATAATCCTCATTTTGATGGAAAAATTGCTAGTTGTTCTTTTGATGCAGAAGGAGTTCCTACACAATACAAAGAGGTTATTAAAGATGGGGTACTTACAACATATCTTCACAATATGAAAACTGCAAATATTGATAATGTAAAACTTACTGGAAATGCTACTAGATCATCATATAAATCTAGTGTTTCAATAGCACCTTCAAATTTTTATATTGAAAACGGAAATGTAGATGTTAAAGATATGATTAAAAAAATTAAAAATGGAATTTTTATAGTGAGTTTAGAAGGTTTACATGCAGGAATTAATTCTGTTTCAGGTGATTTTTCATTATCTGCTAAAGGTTTTTTAATTGAAAATGGTAAAATTGGAAGACCTATAAATCAAATAACTGTATCAGGAAATTTTTTAGAAGTTTTACAAAATATAGAAGAGATAGGAAATGATTTAGATTTTGGTTTGCCAAGTGGGAGTAGTTTAATTGGTTCGCCAAGTATAAAGGTTAGTAGTTTGACGGTGTCAGGAAATTAAATAGTACTTGACATAGAGAGGCGATATATATGATTGTTGAAAAATTTAAAAAATCAATTAATGAAAGAAAAATAATTGAGAAAGGTGATTCGATTGTTATTGCAATTTCTGGAGGGCCAGATTCTGTTGCAATGACTAGTCTTTTGTTATCAATTAAGGAGGAGTATGATTTAAAATTATATGGAGTACATTTAGATCATTTAACGAGGGGCGGTAAGTCGACAGAAGATGCAAAGTTTGTAAAAGAGTTTTTAAAAGAAAAAGATATTGAAAGTTATATTTTTACAAAAGATATATCGAAAATGGCGAGGGAATTAAATATTTCTTTTGAAGAGGCTGGTCGATTAGAAAGATATAGTATTTTTAAAAAAACAATGAAAGAAACAAATTCAAATAAAATTGCTTTAGGTCAAAATCTAAATGATCAAGGTGAAACGATATTGTTTAGACTTTTTAGAGGTACTGGATTGGATGGTTTAACGGGTATTGAATATAAACGAGAAGATAATATTATTAGACCAATTTTAGATTTGACTCGAAAAGAAATTGAAAAGTATTGTGAAGAAAATGCTTTAATTACTAGAAGAGATCATACAAATTTTGAACCGATTTATTCTAGAAATAAAATAAGGTTAAAAATATTACCTTATGTTAAAGAAAATTTTAATAGTAAAATTGATGAAACTTTGTGGCGAACAGCAAATATCTTAAGAGAAGATAAATTATTAATTGAATCTATAGTAGATGATTACTTTGAAAAAAACGTTGTGATTGATGGGAGTGATTATTTTGTTAAAATTAATAAATTTAATTTACAACTTAATGCTCTTAAAAGTCGTTTAATAAGAAAAATTATTTTTCAGATAAATAATTCGATTGAAGGGTTATCTTATGTTAATATTAAAGAGATATTAGAATTGATTGAGGAAAAGAGTACAGGTAAATTTAAAGTTATTAAAGGTA
>JAYEHA010000100.1:0-16595 GCA_034659335.1 Bacillota bacterium | reverse complement strand
AATAATAATATTTTAAAGATAGATAATAAAAAAATTATCATTAAAGAAATTACTGATTTAAAAAAAATAAAAATGACTTCTGATAAGGGTGAAATATATATAGATTATGAGAAAGTAATTGGCGAGGTTAATATTAGGACTAGAAAGCCTGGCGATAGATTCGTACCTTTTGGAATGAAGGGGAGTAAAAAAATTAAAGATTTTTTTATTGACGAGAAAATTGATTCGAGTTTGCGAAATAAAATTTTATTAGTGTGTGACAGTAAAAATATTATATGGATAGTTGGTTATAGAATGAGTGATTATTATAAAATTACTAGTCATACAAAAAAAGCATTATATTTAACATATGAATAGTTGTTGTGAATATATTTTTATGTTAAAATAGTTATAGATTTCATTTATTTAAGGAGGAAGTTGTATTATGAATAAGTTTTTTAAGGGAGCTACGGTATATTTAATAATATTTATTGCAATATTAAGTATTGTTAAATTTTATGGTGGAACTCAAGCGGAGGTTGTTAAGCTCGATGTTACTGAGTTAAACAATATGTTAAAGGCTAATGAAATAAGTTTTGCTAAAATAGATACTGAAAATAAAGTTACAGGTACTTTAAAAAATGGTAGTCAATTTATATCAAATATTCCTGATGTTATAAAGGTTGATATGGGAAAACAAATATATGAATTGATTAATAAAGGTGAGTTGAGTTTAGAGGGTGAAGCTTCTGTTCAAAGTCCTTGGTACTTAGATATGTTACCGACTGTATTTTTAATATTGATTTTAGTTGGATTTTGGTTTGTTTTTATGCAAAATTCACAAGGTGGCGGTTCAAAAGTAATGAAGTTTGGTAAAAGTAAAGCTAGACTTAATAAACAAGATGAAGGCAAAAAAATTACATTTGCTGATGTTGCAGGATTAAAAGAAGAAAAAGAGGAAATGTCTGAATTAGTAGATTTTCTTAAATCTCCTAAAAAATATATTGATTTAGGAGCTAGAATACCAAAGGGTATATTGATGGTAGGACCTCCTGGAACAGGTAAAACATATTTGACAAAAGCTGTAGCTGGAGAAGCGGATGTTCCTTTTTATAGTATTAGTGGTTCTGATTTTGTTGAAATGTTTGTAGGTGTTGGTGCTTCAAGAGTTAGAGATTTATTTAAAGAAGCAAAAGAAAACTCTCCGTGTTTAATTTTTATTGACGAGATAGATGCTGTTGGTAGGAAAAGAGGCGCTGGCTTAGGCGGAGGACATGATGAAAGAGAACAAACTTTAAACCAACTACTAGTTGAAATGGATGGATTTGAAGAGAATGAAGGTATAATTTTAATTGCGGCAACAAATAGACCGGATATTTTAGATCCAGCTCTTTTAAGAGCGGGGAGATTTGATAGGCAAGTAATTGTTGGAATGCCAGATGTAAGAGAGAGAAATGATATTTTAGCTGTACATGCTAAAGACAAGCCTATTGGTGAAGATGTTGATTTAGAAGTAGTTGCTAAAGGAACTCCTGGATTTACTCCGGCAGATTTAGAAAATTTGCTCAATGAGGCTGCATTATTATCGGCAAGACGTAGTGATAAAGTTATTCGTATGGAGACAGTTGAAGAGGCAAAAATAAAAGTTATTGCTGGTGTTGAAAAGAAAAGCCGTGTTATAAATGAAAAAGAAAGACGAATTACTGCTTATCACGAAGGTGGACATGCATTATTAGCAAAATTATTGCCTGATACAGATCCAGTTCATCAAGTTACAATTGTTCCTAGAGGACGTGCGGGTGGATTTACATTACAGTTGCCAAGAGAAGATAGAAGTTATCAAACTAAAAAAAGTTTAGAATCAGAATTAGTTATTTTACTTGGTGGTAGAGTAGCTGAAAAAATAATATTAAAAGATGTTTCTACTGGAGCAAGTAATGATTTGAGTAGAGTTACTACAATAGCGAGATCTATGGTAGTCGAATATGCTATGAGTGATAATTTAAGTTCAATGTCGTATTCAACTGGTCAAGAAGTGTTTCTTGGGAATGATATAACTTCAAAAAGAGAGTATTCAGAACAAGTAGCTGCTGATATTGATAGAGAAATTAGAGGTATTGTTGATACTGCTTATGATAGTGCGTTTACGTTATTAGATAGTAATCAAGATAAGTTACACTCTGTTGCAAAAGCATTATTAGAATATGAAACGTTAACAGGTGAAGAGTTTGATCTTTTACTTAATGAAGGCTTTGAAAAGTTAAAAGAAAAAATTGATTCTGAAAAAGAAAAAAAAGAGGATGAACGTAAACAAAATATTTTAGAAAAAGAAGAAGAAAAGAAAAAACAAGAAGAATTGTTAAAAGAAGAAGAACAATCTCAAGAAAATGATTTTGTTTTTAATGATAAAGAAAATTAAAACTATATCCTCTAAATTATTTAGGGGATATTTTTAGATTAATGGAGGTAAAAATGGAAAATTATAATTTAAAGATAGGTATGACATATGAGTCTACACTAATAGTAGAAGAGAAGCATACAGCTTTTGCATATGGAAGTGGATCGCTTTATGTTTTTTCTACACCTGCAATGATTGGATTAATTGAAAATGCAGCACTTAATTGTGTTGATACAAAAATAGGTGAAAAATATTCAACTGTAGGGATTCATTTGGATATAAAACATATTGCAGCTACTAAAATGGGGCAAAAAGTACGAGCAAATGCCGAATTAGTTGAAATTGATGGAAAGAAATTACTTTTTAGAGTTGAAGCTTTTGATGAAGATAAGAAAATCGGTGAAGGTTTTCATTCGAGATATATAATTGACTTTGAAAAATTTATGGCTCAATTTAAATAAAAGGAGAGTTTTATGGAAATATTATTAACGGGTTATGCAATGCTTCCAAAAGGGATTACAGCTACTAAACTGTATGGAGTTGTTGGAGTATCAATCCTAATTGATAAGGAAACTAGTATAATATTGGATTTTGAGTGTTCATTAGCAACAAATTTAGCCAAGGAATATGTAAAAAAAATTGTAGTAGGTAGTAAATTAAAGGCTTTTGAAGAGATTGAAGAGAACCTTTCAATACATTATTATGGATGTGCACAAAAAGCTATTAGTACAGCAATTAAAAGTTGTAGCGCACAATATTATCAAATAATAAATAATGGTTCAGGTGAAAATTGAAAAATAAAGGTAAAAAAGATGAGATAAATAAATCTTTTGCTTTTAAAGAAAGTGTGGTACAATGTTTGTGAAATAAAAAACACAACATTAATATTTGTTAACAATATTAAAGGAAATAGATAACTTAGCGATAAGATTTATTTTCAACTATTGTTTAAATAAATAAATGAATGTGTTAAATTTAATATAAACCTAGTTATTTATTAATAAAATATATAAATTTTATTTAAAGTAAATAAGGTGCGGTTATTGCGAATACGCGATAATTGTACCTTTTTTTGTGTATTAATATGGAAAATTATTTGAATTTTTTGAATTCAATTTATATATATTTAGATTAGAGAGAGATTAGAGGGGGCTAAAATGAAATTTGATTTAATATCTTGGATTATGAATCCATTTGTACTTATGTTTTTCTCGGTAGTATCGGGTTTACTGTTTGGAAAAATAAAATTTGGTAAATTTAAATTTGGTATTTCTGGAACACTTTTTTCGGGATTACTTATTGGTTGGGCTGTTATTGCAATGGCAAAAGGAATTAGTGAAAATGAAACTGGTTTTAAGTCTGCACAAAAATTAATTGATTCTGGTGTTGTTGATAAAGGATTCTTTTATTTATTTTTGATTTTGTTTGTAGCTGCTGTTGGATTATTAGCTGCAAAAGATATTGGAACTGTACTTAAGAAATATGGTGTAAAATTTATTGCTTTAGGATTTATTATTACTTTTGTAGGAGCGCTTGGAACATATGGGATGACAATGTTAAGTGCAGGTTCAAGTCCATATGAAGTTGCAGGAGTATATACAGGTGCATTAACTAGTTCCCCAGGCTTAGCTGCAGCTTTGGAGAGTGGAGATGAACATGCGCATCAATGGATTAATGAATATGAAGTGTTGAATAATCATAATAAAACAAGAATATTAAATATTATTGATTCATCGGGTGGATTGACTGTTGATAATACGAGTACATTAACAGAAGAACAGAAAGATACTTTCATAAAAAATGCACAAGCAGGAATAGGTATAGGACATGCTATTGGATATCCTATTGGTGTACTAATTGTAATTTTTGCAGTGAATTTTTTTCCTAAAATATTTGGTATTGATCTTTCGGTAGAAAAAGCAATTTTTGATAAAGAAATGAAAGAAGGAAAAAAGAAAATCGATATTAAAGAGGTTGATTTTGATTTAATGGCATTTATATTTGCATGTTTATTTGGATATACGCTTGGTAAATTTAAAATTGATTTGCGCTTTCTTGGATTGGGTTATTTTGGACTTGGTTCAACAGGAGGAGTTTTAGTAGGATCATTAGTATTGGGGCATATTGGAAAGATTGGAAGTATGACTTTCAGAATGAATTCCAAGGTATTAGGGGTTGTAAGACAACTTTCATTAGCTTTCTTTTTAGCAATAGTTGGGTTATTGTATGGATTTAAAGTGTTCGAGGCTGTAATGGGAACTGGTGCATATTTAGCACTAGTTGCATTAGTTGTTGGGATTTTAGCTATGGGTATTGGATTTGTTGTTGGAAGATATGTATTTAAAATTAATTGGATTATGTTATCTGGAGCTATTTGTGGTGGTATGACTTCAACTCCAGGCTTAGGTGCAGCAGTAGATGCTTTAGGATCAGATGATCCTGCAGCAGGATATGGTGCAACTTATCCGTTCGCGCTTTTAGGAATGGTAATGTTTACGATAATCTTACATCATCTGCCTATGTAGTTTAAATGAAATTGGAATATAAAAGGAGGAAAAATGAAAAATAGAATTAGAGATAAAAGATTTTTAAGTAAAGTTGTATGTGCTACGGAAGCTGCCAAAATGATTGAAGATGGAATGACAATAGCTGCAAGTGGGTTTACTCCATCGGGATACCCTAAAATGATTCCAAATGCATTAGCAAAAAGAGCTGAAAACGGAGAAAAAATAGGAATTACATTGATTACTGGCGCTTCTGTTGGAGATGAGCTTGATGGAACATTATCAAGAAGTGGAGTAATAAAAAGACGATTTCCTTATCAAACACATAAAGATATGAGAAACAAAATTAATGATGGACTTATTAAATATCAAGATATGCATTTAAGTCATGTGCCACAGTTTATGGAATATGATTTTTTAGGGAAAATTGATGTTGCAATAATTGAAGCAGTTGCAATAACGGAAGAAGGTGGAATTGTTCCTTCAACATCAGTTGGTATTTCTCCACAAGCTATTAAATTAGCTGATAAAATTATGATAGAAATAAATACAAGTCAACCTATGGAATTAGAAGGGGTTCACGATATATATATGACAAAAAAACCGCCTTTTAGAGAAGCAATTCCGATTAATAATACAGGAGACCGTATTGGAAAGACTTATATGGAAGTTGATTTTGATAAAGTTGTTGCTGTTGTTAAATCAGATGTTTCAGATAAAGTTAGACCACTTGGAGCAATAGATGAAAATTCAAAAAAAATTAGTGAAAATATTATTGGTTTTTTAAAAGATGAAGTATCAAAAGGCCGTTTGCCTAAAAATTTATTACCTTTACAATCGGGAGTTGGAAGTGTTGCAAATGCAGTTTTAGGTGGATTAGTTGATAGTGATTTCGAAAATTTAACATGTTATACTGAAGTGATTCAAGATTCAATGCTTGATTTGATTGATGCTGGCAAGGTAAATATGATATCAGGAACTAGTTTTACACCTTCTGAAGAAGGATTAAAAAGACTGATGAATGGTATGGAACATTATTCAAAATATTGTGTTCTTAGACCAATGGAAATTTCAAATAATCCTGAAGTAATTAGAAGGCTTGGGGTAATTGCTATGAATACAGCTATTGAAGTTGATATTTATGGACATATCAATAGTACAAATATTATGGGGTCACGCATAATGAATGGGATTGGTGGATCGGGAGATTTTACTAGAAATGGATATTTATCAATTTTTACAACACAATCAATTGCTAAAAATGGTGATATTTCTTCTATAGTTCCGATGGTTAGTCATGTTGATCATACGGAGCATGATGTTGAAGTTATTGTAACTGAACAAGGACTTGCTGACCTTAGAGGATTGTCGCCTATTGAGAGAGCAAAAGTAATTATAGAAAATTGTTCTCATCCAATGTATAGAGGAAAGTTAAGAAAGTATTTAGATGATGCTATTAAAAGCTCTAAATTTAAGCATGAGCCACATATAATTGAAGAAGCATTAAATTGGCATGCAAATTTCTTAAAGTGTGGTAGCATGAAATAATCACATATATTATTCAAATATTGATGTATACAATTATATTTAAAATTTTTTAGCACAAAAGGTTAAAAGTGTGGTATTCTACTATTGATATTAAGTTATTTAATAAGGAGGAAAAATATGTTCCGTGAGGATGTACTTGCAAGTTTAAAAGAAAGCAAGAAAAAATTTGATGAAAAAACTGAAAAATTGTTAGAAAAAAGACCTGAAAGAAAAGATGTTTTTTATTCAGGTTCTGGAAAAGAAGTCAACAGAGTTTATACACCTTTAAATTTAGAAGATATTGATTATGAAAATGAAATAGGATTACCTGGTGAATATCCATATACTAGAGGTGCTTATGGTTCTATGCATAGAGGTAGATTATGGACGATGAGAATGTATGCTGGTTTTGCAACAGCAGAGGAATCAAATAAACGTTATAAATATTTAGTTGAACAAGGTTCAAGTGGTTTAAGTGTTGCTTTTGATTTACCTACTCAAATCGGTTATGATTCAGATCATGAATTAGCGAGTGGAGAAGTTGGAAAAGTAGGCGTTGCAATTGATTCTTTGGCAGATATGGAAACATTATTTGACGGAATTCCTTTAGATAAAGTTTCAACATCAATGACAATAAATGCACCAGCGGGTGTACTTTTAGCTATGTATATTGCAGTTGCTGAAAAGCAAGGTGTTAGTGCAGACAAATTACGTGGTACAATTCAAAATGATATTCTTAAGGAATATATTGCAAGAGGAACATATATTTACCCTACAGAACCATCTATGAGATTAATAACAGATATTTTTGAGTATTGTTCGGAAAACGTTCCCAAATGGAATACTATTAGTATTTCTGGATATCATATTAGAGAAGCGGGTTCAACTGCATCTCAAGAAGTTGGTTTTACAATAGCTGACGGTATTGCATATGTAGAAGCAGCTTTAAAAGCTGGATTAGATATAGATATGTTTGCGCCAAGATTATCATTTTTCTTTAATGCACATAATGATTTATTAGAAGAGGTTTCTAAGTTTAGAGCTGCTAGAAGATTATGGGCGAAAATTATGAAAGAAAGATTTGGTGCTAAAAATAAAAATTCAATGATTATGAAATTTCATACTCAAACAGGAGGTTCGACTTTAACAGCACAACAACCTGAGAACAATATTGTTAGAGTAACTATTCAAACTTTGGCTGCTGTATTAGGTGGGACTCAATCACTTCATACTAATTCGAAGGATGAAGCTTTAGCATTACCAAGTGTAGATTCAGTAAGAACTGCGCTTAGAACTCAACAGATTGTTGCACATGAAAGTGGTGTTACAAATACTGCTGATCCATTAGCTGGATCATTTTATATAGAAGCTAAAACAACTGAAATAGAAAAAGAAGCTATGGAGTATATTAAAAAGATTGATGATCTTGGTGGAGCTCCAAATGCTATTGATAGTGGATATATACAACAAGAAATAATGGATGCAGCTTATGAATATCAAAGAGAAATTGAAAATAATGATAGAGTAATTGTTGGAATGAATAAATTTCAAATTGAAGAAGAACCATTAAAAGGATTATTAAGAGTTGATCCAGCAGTAGAAGTTAAGCAAAAAAAACAAATTGATGATTTAAAAAATAGAAGAAACTCTGATGATGTAAAAGCATCGCTTGTAGAATTAGAAAGAGTATGTAAAAGTGATGAAAATATTATGCCATATATTTTAGATGCAGTTAAAGTGTATGCAACATTAGGAGAAATTTCTGATGTAATGAGAAATGTATTTGGCGAGTATCAACAGTCTGTTAAATTATAGGATTAATAGGAGGTAAATTTTGAGACCGATAAGAGTTTTAGTGGCGAAGCCGGGATTAGATGGGCATGATAGAGGAGCAAAGGTTATCGCAAGAGCATTAAGAGATTCAGGAATGGAAGTTATTTATACTGGTTTAAGACAAACTGTGAATCAAATTGTAAATGCTGCAATTGAAGAAGATGTTGATTGTATAGCAGTAAGCATTTTATCTGGAGCACATAATACTTTATTACCGAAAATAGCAGAGTTATTAAAAGAGGAAAATGCTGAAGATATATTATTTATAGCGGGTGGAGTTATTCCAGATGATGATATACCATCATTAAAGGAAAAGGGTGTGTCTACAATATTTACACCAGGAACTTTAACATCAACAACGATAGATTATATCAAGGAAAATATTAGGCGTTAAATATGGATTTAGTAGATAGATTATTTGCAGGTGATAGACGTGCTTGTGCGCGTTTAATATCATATGTTGAAAATAATATAGATGGAACTAATGAAATGTTAAAAAGAATATATAATAAGAGTGGAAATGCTTATATTATTGGGATTACTGGTCCTCCGGGTTCAGGTAAAAGTACTTTAACTGATAAATTAGTAAAGTTATTTAGAAAAGATAATAAGAAAATTGGAATAATAGCAGTTGATCCTACAAGTCCTTTTACTGGTGGAGCGATACTTGGTGATAGAGTTAGAATGAGTGATTTAAATACTGATAAAAATATCTTTATTAGAAGCATGGGAGCTAGAGGACACCTTGGTGGATTAAGCAATGCAACTTCTGCTGCAATTACAATTTTAGATGCTTATGGGTGTGAATATATTTTTCTTGAAACTGTAGGAGTTGGACAATCTGAAGTTGAAGTCATGAAAAGTGCTGATACTACGGTTATGGTTATGGTTCCAGGATTAGGTGATGATATTCAAGCAATTAAAGCTGGAGTTATGGAAATTGGCGATGTTTTTGTAGTAAACAAATCTGATAGAGACGGAGCGAAAAGAACTAAGAGAGAAATAGATATTATGCTTGATTTTTCGAAAAAAGATTGGAGCCCATCTGTAACATTAGTTTCTGCTATAAAAAATGAAAATATTGATATATTAAAGGAAAAAATGCTTGAACATAAAAAATATTTATTAGAAAACAATTTATATCATATTGAGAGAAAGTCGAATGTAACAAGTGAAATTATTTCGCTTGTTAAGAGAGAAATTGTAAATCAAATAGTAAATGATTATGAAAAACAACAGTTGTTGAGTGATTTAGCTCATAGAGTGGTATTAAGGCAAGAAAATCCTTATACGGCAAGTGAATTAATTATTGAAGAGTTTAAAAAATAAAGTTATATAGTATATAGATTTAAAATTTAAAAGATAATTTTTAAATACATTTTTTATTTTATGTACTTTACTATTAATAACTGTTAAAATTTATTTGAAGGAGGAGTTATGAAAGCTTTAAAAATTGACCATATCGGTATTGCGGTTAAAAATTTAGATGAAACATTAAATTTTTATAAAGATGTACTTGGTTTAGATATTGGTGGAACTGAAATTGTTGAAGAACAAAGCGTAAAAGTTGCTTTTTTACCAGTTGGTGATAGTGAGATAGAATTATTAGAGTCAACTACTGAAGATGGACCTATCGCAAAATTTATTGAAAAAAATGGTGAAGGGATGCAACATATTGCTTTTAAAGTTGATAATATTGAAGAAGCAATTGAATATATGAAGTCTAAAGGAATGAGAATGATAGACGAAAAAGCAAGATACGGAGCAGGAGGAGCAAAAATTGCATTTGTTCATCCTAGAAGCTCATACAGAGTGCTTGTAGAGTTAACAGAAAGATAATAGGAGGACATTATGGCTATTGATAAGCTGCAAGATTTATTCGATCGTAAAGCTAAAATCCGAAGTGGTGGTGGCGAAAAAGCAATTGAGAAGCAACATGCAAAAGGTAAATTTACTGCAAGAGAAAGAATGGATTTATTGTTTGATGAAAATTCATTTGTTGAGCTTGATATGTTTATTAAGCATCGTGGAGTAAATTTTGGATTAGAGAAAAAAGATGCACATGCTGATGGAGTAATCATTGGTTATGGAAAAATTAATGGAAGATTAGTTTATGCATATTCTCAAGATTTTACTGTTTTAGGTGGATCTTTAGGAGAAATGCATGCAAATAAGATTGTAAAAGTACTTGATGGAGCTATGAAAGTTGGAGCGCCAGTTGTTGGTATTAATGATTCGGGTGGTGCAAGAATTCAAGAGGCTGTTGATGCATTATCAGGTTATGGTAAGATTTTTTATAAAAATACTTTAGCATCAGGAGTTATACCACAAATTACAGCAATTATGGGACCATGTGCTGGTGGAGCAGTTTATTCTCCAGCGTTAACAGATTTTATATTTATGGTAGATAAAACTGCAAAAATGTTTATAACTGGACCTCAAGTTATTGAAACTGTAACTGGGGAAATTGTTTCTGCAGAAGAATTAGGTGGCGGATTGACACATAATGCGAAATCAGGAGTAGCTCATTATTTAATGGACAGTGAAGAGATGTGTTTTGAAGAAATAAGACGCTTAATTGATTTTCTTCCATCAAATAATTTAGAAACTGCACCTACTGTACCAACTAATGACGATATTAATAGAAGAGATATAAAATTAAATGAAATTATTCCTGAGAATCCAAATAAGCCATATGAGATTAAAGATATTATTGAGACTTTAGCGGATGATGGCGATTTCTTTGAATATCAACCAAGATATGCTAAAAATATAGTGACTGGATTTATTAGAATTAATGGTAAGAGTATTGGTGTAGTTGCTAATCAGCCTAAGATATTAGCAGGTTGTTTAGATATTAATGCTTCAGATAAAGCAGCTAGATTTGTTAGAACTTGTGATGTATTTAATATTCCAATTTTAACTTTAGAAGATGTACCAGGATTTTTACCAGGAACTCAGCAAGAACTCGGTGGAATAATTAGACATGGAGCAAAATTGCTTTATGCGTATTCTGAAGCTACAGTTCCATTAATTACAGTAATTTTAAGAAAAGCTTATGGTGGTTCTTATTTAGCAATGTGTTCTAAAGAGTTAGGTGCTGATTTAGTTCTTGCATGGCCATCAGCAGAAGTTGCTGTAATGGGAGCAAAAGGAGCAGCAAATATTATTTTTAGAAGAGATATTGCTAATTCGAATAATCCAGTAGAAACTAGAGAACAAAAAATAAAAGAATATGAAGATGAATTTGCAACTCCATATAAAGCGGCTGAAAGAGGTTTTGTTGACGATGTTATTGAACCAAGTACAACTAGAGCTAGATTGGTAGATGCATTTGATATGTTATCTTCAAAAATGGCAAGTCGTCCAAATAAAAAACATGGAAATATTCCATTATAAGGGGTGATTAAATGACTTTATTAAAGAGATTAGCAGATCCAAATTTGCTTGAAAAAATGACTGCAAGTGAAAAAATTACAGCTGCTCTTCATGCAACTATTTTAGGAATGGGAATAACTTTTGCTGCTTTAATAATTATTTGGGGATTAACAGTAGTATTAAAAAAAGTTGTTAATAGTATTGAGAATAAGGGCGATACACAAATTAAAGTGATAAAGACTAAAGTTAATAATAAAATAGAAATTGAAGAAGCTTATGAAGAGAATAATGATGAAGAGCTTATTGCAGTAATTTCTGCTGCAATTGCTAGTAGTTTGAAAACTTCAGTTGACAATATTATTGTAAGAAATATTGTTAGAGTAGCTGATGATACTCCAACTTGGGGAGTAGTAGCTAGAATTAATCAAATTAATTCTAGATTGTAATAATATGGAGGGAAATAATGAAAAAATTTAGAATATCTGTAAATGGAAATTCATATGATGTAGAGGTAGAAGAATTAGATGGAGCTAGTACTGTAGCTGCGCCGGTTGCAAAAGCAGCACCAGCAGCACCAGCACCAGCAGCACCAAAAGTAAAGAAAGCAGCACCAGCACCAAAAGCAAAGAAGGCAGCACCAGCACCAGCTGGTGGCTATAGTGTTGAATCACCAATGCCAGGAACAATTTTAAGTATTAATGTTTCAGAAGGTGATAGTGTAAGTAATGGTGATGTTTTATTAGTTTTAGAAGCTATGAAAATGGAAAATGAAATTATGGCTGATATGGATGGAACTATAAAAGCTATTAATATAAGCAACGGAGATTCTGTTGAGTCTGGTGAAGTTCTAGTTGTAATAGGCTAATAAGGAAGGAGATAAATATGTTACAAGCTTTTATAGATTTTTTAAAAAGCACTGGATTTGCTGCAATTACTTTTCAGCAAATTATAATGATTTTGATTTCTTTCGTTCTTTTATATTTAGCTATTAAAAAACAATTTGAGCCTTTATTATTACTTCCAATTGCATTTGGTATGTTGTTAACAAATTTACCGTTAACAGGAATAATGGCTGGGCCAGTAGTGGAAACTCTTAATACCACTCATGGTGTTGTAGGTTCAACAATGAAGTCGGGTGTATATAATGGGTTATTTCAAACGACTCAACCCGGAGGTTTGTTGTGGTACTTCTATCAAGGAGATCATTTAGGAATTTTCCCGCCAATAATATTTTTAGGAATTGGAGCAATGACAGATTTTGGGCCATTAATTGCTAATCCTAAATCATTATTATTAGGTGCGGCTGCACAATTTGGTATTTATACTACATTTATTGGAGCTATTGGAATAGGTTTATTTAATGCTCAAGAAGCAGCAGCTGTTGCAATAATTGGAGGAGCAGATGGGCCAACTGCAATATTTTTGGCATCAAAAATCGCACCGCATCTTTTAGGAGCGATTGCTGTAGCGGCATATTCATATATGGCATTAGTACCAATTATTCAACCGCCAATTATGAGAGCTTTAACAACAAAAGACGAAAGAATAATTAAAATGAAACAATTACGAAAAGTTTCTAAATTAGAAAAAATATTATTTCCTATAGCAACAACAATAGTTGTAGCTTTAATTGTTCCACCTGCGTTGGCTTTAGTTGGAATGTTAATGCTAGGAAATTTATTTAAAGAATCGGGAGTTGTTGCAAGATTAGAGGATACTGCTCAAAATGCTTTAATAAATATTGTTACAATATTTTTGGGAATTTCAGTTGGAGCTACTGCAACGGCTGAAGCATTCTTAAATATAAAAACATTAGCAATTATGGGTTTAGGAGTACTTGCATTTGCAATAGGTACTGCTGCCGGAGTAATACTTGCTAAGATATTAAATAAGTTGTCAGGTGGAGATATTAATCCGCTAATAGGATCAGCAGGTGTTTCGGCTGTACCTATGGCTGCTAGGGTAGCTCAAAAGGTTGGACAGGAAGAAAATCCATCTAATTTTTTATTAATGCATGCAATGGGACCTAATGTTGCAGGTGTTATAGGATCAGCTGTATCAGCTGGATTACTATTATCATTATTTGGTTAAAAAATATATTAAAAGTTTGCTTATATTAAGCAAACTTTTTTTATTGTCTAGGAAAGTGCATTGAAAATTATAACGAGTGACAATTATACTTAAATATTTAAAGAAGTGTATTGGCCTATCTAAAACATTTCGAAGAAATTTTTTTTATTAGAGAATAAAAATGATTAGATTAAATCAAAATGGGTATTGTTTATCGTGTATAGTTGAGTTATTTGAAGAATAAAGGAGGGGTTATTTTCAAATGCGTTTTTAAAATATTATTAATAAGTTTTATTTTGATTATAATTTCAAGTCTTACTTTTGCTGATATTGATAATAATAATACAGCGGATAATGCGGAATCATTGTCAATTAATGGAACAGTTGAAGGAACAATAGGATATGAGTCAAGTGATGGAACTGATTATTATGATTATTATAAAATTATTACTAATTCAGATGGTAAATTGGAAGTTAATGTAAATACTAGTGTAGAATTAGAATCAGTTGTTCTAGATTATAAGCAAACAAATGGTACATTAGTTAGAACAGATCTCGACACATCTTATGATTGGGATGGAAGTGATGGATATAATCTTTATAGTGATAAATTGGCTGCAGGAACTTATTATATAAAAATAACTAAAAAATATGGTGACTCTAAAGGAAGTTATAGTGTCAATAATGTATTTACACCTACTATAGAAATGAATGATGAGATAGTATCAAATACTAACGATACTGTAGATACTGCAATGACTTTATCAATTAATTCAACAAAAGAAGGACATATTGGATATAAAACTGATATTGGCGATGTAGATTCATATGATTATTATAAGATAACAACTAAATTAGATGGTAAATTAGTTATTGATGTTGAGACTTCTGTTGAGTTAGATCCAGTTGTTTTAGATTATAAACAAGAAAATGGGATGCTCGTTAGAACTAATCTTGATACAGCTATTGATAGGGACGGTTCAGATGGTTATCACTTATATTGTGATAATTTAGCGGCAGGCACTTATTATATCAAAATAATAAAAAAATATAATACTCCTGGTTCTGGTTATTTACTTACTAATACATTTACACCTGTTATAGAGGAAAATGATGAGATAATAGCAAATACCAATGATATTGTAAGTGATGCAATGAATTTATTAATGAATACGACAAGAGAAGGTCATATAGGATATAAAACTGATAGCGGTAAGACAGATTCATATGATTATTATAAAATTGTTTTAGCTTCAAATCAGACTATAGATATTTTTTTAAATACTGATGTTGAATTGAAATCAGTAGGTTTAAATTATTTAAACAGTAATGATGTTTTGTCTTTTGTTGATTCTATAACAGGGATAGATAGAGATGGTTCAGATGGATATAGAGTATATAAAGAAAATTTAGATGCAGGAACTTATTATTTATTAATAGTTAAAAATACAGAAGCTGGTGGCTATAGTATTCAAATTGATTCTGATATTCATAATGCGGGAGTAGTTAAGGAGGAACCATCTTCTTGGGCTATTGAGTCAGTAAATAATTTAAGAGCTCAAAATGCTATGGATAATAGTTTCTTTAATGGTTATAAGGTGGATATGACTCGTGAGAGTTTTGCATATTTATCTGTTAAGTTATATGAAAAATTAACAGGAAATATTGCTGTAATAGGAGAAGATATATTTGATGATACCGATAATGAATGGATTCTTAAAGGTTATAATATTGGGATTTTAAATGGATATGGAAATGGAGTGTATGGACCTAATGATCTTATTACCCGCGAGCAATTAGCTGTATTATTGATTAAAACTATGATGAAATCTGGTGTATATTATGATACTGATATTAGTGGATTACAGTTTCAAGATGATAGTTCCATTTCAAGTTGGGCTAAAGAATATGTATATTTAGCAAATAAAAACGGAATATTATCAGGTGTCGGGAATAATATGATGGCTCCTAAATCTAATGCAACAAAAGAACAAGCAATGATTATGTCAATGAGGATATTAAATATTAAATAAAGATATAAAAGAGAATCGTTTTTAATTAATCGATTCTTTTTTTGATTGATTTAAATATTAATTAATATTATAATTAAGCTATTGGTGGTGTTATATGAAAAAAAAAGTTTTAGAATTATTAAAAGATAATAAGAATAGTTATTTCTCAGGGGTTAAAATTAGTGAGGAATTAAAAGTATCAAGAACAGCTATATGGAAAGTAATTAATAAACTTAGAGACGATGGTTATAATATTGAGTCAGTTTCGTCAAAAGGATATAAATTAATTGAGAATGAAGAGTTTCTTAATGATTCTGAGTTATCATTGCTTATAGAAAAATATAAATTTATTGATAAATCATTTTATTATAAAGAAATTGGTTCAACTAATGATATCTTAAAGAAAGTGGCAAGTAAATATAACGATATGCAGTTATTGGCCGTTAGCGAAAAACAGACAAATGGGAAGGGACGACTTGGTAGAGTTTGGCAATCAGATAATGGTTTATATATGTCGTATTTATTAAGACCTAATATTTCACCTGTTGATGCACCGTTATTTACTCAAATTGCTGCAGCGGCAATAGTTGAAACCTTTAATGAAATATCTGATATTGACGTGTTGATAAAATGGCCAAATGATATTGTAGTAAATGGTAAAAAAATATGTGGAATATTAACAGAGTTAAATGCAGAATTAAATCAAGTAAATTATATAGTAATGGGAATTGGTGTTAATTTAAATCAAGTGAGTTTTAATACTGAAATTAGAGATATTGCTACTTCTTATAGAATTGAAACAGGAGAATTTATTAGTTTGAAAAATTTTTTAGTGGTATTTCTTAAAAAGTTTAATATATTATTAAGGGAATTTTTAGATGATAACAATATTGA
>JAYEHA010000099.1:0-4580 GCA_034659335.1 Bacillota bacterium | reverse complement strand
ATACAAAATTATTAAATAAATAAAAATCTAGTATTTTTCAACTAGATTTTTTATTTATTATTATATTTTTATTATATTTTTATTATATGTTTATTTTTGAAAAATAAGTGTTCCAGTTTTTCTTTCAATACCTTCTTCTGCTTTCTCTAAAGAAGTAATAAGTGCTTTTCTGCCTTTTTTAGATTTCGCAAAACCCATACATGCTTTAACTTTAGGAAGCATTGAGCCAGGCGCAAATTGTTCTTCTTCAATATATTTTTCCGCATCTTCTATAGTCATTTCACTTAACCACTTCTCATTTTCAGTCCCAAAGTTTATTGCAACTTTTTCAACTGCAGTTAAAATAATTAAATAATCCGCATCTAATATCTCAGCAATTTTTGCACTAGCAAAATCTTTATCAATTACTGCCGGCACACCAATAAGAGTATTTCCCTCTTTTATTACTGGTATTCCTCCACCGCCTACAGTTATTACTACATTATTTGCTTTAACTAATGATTTTACTGTTTCTTTTTCTATTACATCAACTGGCATTGGAGATGGAACAACACGTCTATATCCTCTTCCAGAATCTTCTACCATATCGTAACCTTTTTCTTTTATTAATACATCTGCTTCTTCTTTAGTATAAAAACTTCCAATTGGCTTAGTAGGGTTAGTAAATGCTCCATCATTTTTATCAACCAACACTTGAGTTACTACTGTAGCTACAGGTACATTCATATCTCTGTTGAGTAATTCTTCTCTAATAGCATTTTGTAAATGATATCCAATATAACCTTGACTCATTGCACCACATTCTGGAAATGGCATTTCTGGTGTTTCCCCAGTATTAGTAGCAGAATTTTTCATTGCTAAATTTATCATTCCAACTTGAGGTCCATTACCATGAGCCAATATTACTTCGTGTCCATGAGCAATTAAATCTACAATAGGCTTAGCAGTACTTCTAACTAATTCTAATTGTTCTTTAGGAGTTTTACCAAGTGCATTACCGCCTAACGCTACTACAATTTTATCTTTCATCAAAGCCTCCTTATAAGTTCCCAGCTGTTGCAACCATTACTGCTTTTATAGTATGCATTCTGTTTTCCGCTTCATCAAATACAACTGAATTTTTACCTTCGAAAACTTCATCCGTAACTTCCATAGCACTCATTCCAAACTTATCTTTTATTTCTTGTCCTACTACAGTTTCATCGTTATGGAAAGCTGGTAAACAATGCATAAATAATGTTTCATCATTTCCAGTTTTAGCCATCATTTCAGCATTTACTTGATAATCCTTTAATAATTTAATTCTTTCTTCAAATAAATGTTCTTCTCCCATTGATACCCATACATCAGTATAAATAGCGTCTGCATTAATAACAGCATCCTCAATATTATCTGTAACTTCAATTATTGCACCTGTTTCTTTTGCAACTTCTCTCATTTCATTAACTAATTCTTCTTCTGGCCATAGTTCTTTAGGTGCTAATGCAACAAAATGCATTCCTAATTTTGCAGCGCCAATCATTAATGAATTACCCATATTATTTCTAGCATCACCAACAAATACAAATTTTGCTTTATTTAATGGTTTATTTAAATTTTCTTTAATTGTTAATAAATCTGCTAAAATTTGAGTTGGATGATATAAATCTGTCAATCCATTCCAAACTGGTACTCCAGAGAATTCTGCTAAAGCTTCTACATCTGATTGCTTAAACCCTCTAAATTCAATACCATCATAAAATCTTCCTAAAACTCTTGCAGTATCTTCAACAGTTTCTTTTTTACCCATTTGACTATTTGTTAAAAAAGTTACATTTGCACCTTCATCAAAAGCTCCTACTTCAAAAGCACATCTAGTTCTAGTTGACGATTTTTCAAATAATAAAACTATATTTTTACCTTCCAACAAGTTTCCTTTTATTCCAGCTCTCTTTTTTGCTTTTAAATCAGCTGATAAATCTAATAAATAATTTATTTCCTGTGTTGTAAAATCCTTTAAAGTTAAAAAACTTCTTCCTCTTAAATTAATTGACATTTCATTTCCTCCTTAAAATTTTAAACATTTATATTTTATATTTATTATAAACTTTCTCTTTCTAGTGGCATTGACATACATCTAGGGCCACCTCTTCCACGTGATAATTCAGATGATGATATTACATGTAATTTAATACCTTCTTTTCTTAATAAATCATTAGTAACATGATTTCTAGAATAAACTACTACTTCACCTGGTGATATTGCTAAAGTATTCGATCCATCATTCCATTGTTCTCTAGATGCATCAATGCCTTTTTTCCCACCACATCTTATCAATTTAACATTATCTATTTCAAGGTATTTTGCTAATACTTTTTCTAAGGTCATTACTTCTTCAAAATATTCTATCTCTGCATTTTCATTTTGTGTTATAGCAAAAACTCTTAATGGCCCTTCAATTTCAGGATGTATTGTAAATTTATCATAATCAACCATTGTAAACACTGTATCTAAATGCATAAATGCACGTGTTTTTGGTATATCAAATGCTAAAATTGTTTCAAATGTTTGTCCATCACTAAAAATCTTTTTTGCCATTTGATCAATCGCTTCAGGATCAGTACGTTGAGAAATTCCTATTGCTAAGACTTTTTTACTAAGTATTAACTCATCTCCACCTTCTATTGAATATTTATCTTTTCTATCGCACCATTTTGGAATATTAATTTTACCAAAAACCTTATGATACTTAAAAATATAATCAGCAAATATTGTTTCTCTATTTCTTGTAACTGTACGCATATGATTTAAAGTTATCCCAGTCCCAATAGTTGCAAATGGATCTCTTGTAAAATAAAGATTTGGCATAGGATCAGAAATAAACAAGTAATCTGATTTAACAAAATCCGCTAACGAATTTTTATTAACAATTTCTATTTCTTCTTTTCTAACGCCTGCAATCATTTTATCAACCATTTCTTTATTTGACTTAAATGATAAAAAATATTTTTTTAGAGCTATTTTTCTAGCATTACTTGAAACATCTGCTTCTTCGATAAATTCATTAATAAATTTTTCTTTTACTTCTTCATTATCCTCAATAGTTTCAGCCATTAATTCTTCAATATAAAAAACTTCAACTCCATTTTCCTTTAAGACTCTCGCAAACTCATCATGCTCTTCACGTGCCACTTTTAAATATGGAATATCATCAAACAATAATCTTTCCATTAAATCAGGAGTTAAATTTTCTATCTCTTCTCCAGGTCTATGCAAAAGTACTTTTCTCAATCTTCCGATCTCAGAATTAACAAATAAACGATCAACGTTACTCATTTTTTTACACCCTCCATTTTAATTATATTATTTTTAATTTTAGTTTAAAATGTATATTTTCTAACTACATTTAGTATACAGCACTATTATAAAGTTTGCAAGCACTGATATTTAGCCATTTATACTATTATGCATTTTTTATGATTTTAATGAATATTCATTCACTCCATAGATTTAACAATCGCCTAAATTAGTTAAATTATTGTCAATATCTAGGAAAACAATTCCATTTTCTTGAATATTTATTAACTAATTTTTTTTATTTAATATATAAAAAAGAGCTAAATCTATTTCATTAATAGTTTTAGCTCTTACATTATTTTTCTATAATACATCTAATTTTTCAATTAATAAATCTTCTTCATTTCCTTCAATAATAAACTCTACATCTTGAGTTAACACGTCCGAATAGCTAAAAGAAGCCGTTCTTGTTGCCCCAAAGTTTTCATTTATTTCTACAGTAAAAATATTTCTAAAAACATTTCTAACAGTCCCAACTCGTGTCTTCATTTTGCGTTTACCACGGTCAGTTACTAATGAAACTTCTTCGCCTATATGTTGCTCAATATAATTTTTTATTTCATTTAGTGACCCTTTATTAGCCAACAAAATCACTCTCCTTAAAAGCATATTGTTTATTATATCATAAAGTAGGATGAATTTCAAATTATACATTTTTTTAATTACTAGTTTCAACATTCAATTCAAATACCAAATACAATATTACTAATAATAAAAGACTTAAAAAATCCATATTCTCACCCACTTATTCTCCTTATTAGATTATAAACCCTTTACAAGTAAAATGAAAGCATGAAATACAATTGTAAATTTGTAATAATATTGAAACATTAAATATGTAATAAAAAAAGGATTAATTTATAATCAATCCTTTTTTATAATATGCTTAATCTAATTTATTCATATATTTCTTATCAGTTCCTAAAATATGTTGCATTAACCAATCTATTAAATTATTATAAATTCCTAACGCAACAGCTCTCTCATCTTTACCAAGTTCAAATTTTCCAACTTCCTCTTTAACACTTTCAACGAATTGTTTATGAACTTCTTTATGCTCCTCAGTAAGTTCGTAACCCTTTTCTTCAAATAGATTTTCCTCGCTAGTAAAGTGATATACAGTATAATCTAATAATTCGCTAAATATATCATTTACTTTATCATATAACATATCATCTAAAATATCTTTTTCTTTTATTATTTCTTCTAAAGAATTTATTATTCTAATAAGTTCCTTATGCTGA
>JAYEHA010000098.1:0-4594 GCA_034659335.1 Bacillota bacterium | reverse complement strand
CCTTACCCATATAAAGATATACAATATCCCTTAAGATACTCACCCCAGCAGAGGCAACTAAACCAATAATCAAACCAAACAAAACACGATCCGACATGTTATCTTGAATAATATTATGGATAATGGAAAGTTATATATTTGTGGAACACCAATAGGTAATTTAGAAGATATTAGTTATAGAGTTTTAAGAATTCTAAAACAAGTAGATATTATTTATGCTGAAGATACTAGAAATACAATTAAATTGTTAAATTATTTTGAAATAAAAAATAAGCTTAAGAGTTATCATAAATTTAATGAAAAAAAGGCCAGTGAAGATATAGTTAATCAGTTATTAAGTGGATCAGAAATAGCTTTAGTATCTGATGCGGGTATGCCGGGTATTTCAGATCCTGGAGCAGATATTATTAAATTATGTATTGATAAAGGAATTCAATTTGAAGTAATATCTGGACCAACTGCTTTTGTTATAGCTCTTATTCAATCGGGATTTGATACTGAAAAATTTTCTTTTGAAGGTTTTTTAGATAGAAAAAAAAGTAAATGTGTTTTAAGATTAGAAAAGATAAAAAATGAGGATAGAACGTTAATTTTTTATGAGTCGCCACATAGAATTAAAAAAACATTAGAAATTATGTTAGAAGTTTTAGGTGATAGGAATATCTCGATTTCCCGGGAAATAACAAAAAAATTTGAAGAGGTATTAAGATTTAAAATTAGTGAGTCAATTGAATATTATAAAAATAATAATCCGCGTGGTGAGTATGTAATAGTTATTGAGGGAAATAAAGAAATTGATATTATTAATTATGAAATGTCGATACGGGAACATATTATTGAAATAATGGAAAAAGGGAAATCTAAAAAAGATGCAATAAAAGAAGTTGCTAAATTGAGAAAGCTTAATAAAAATGATGTATATAAAAAAAGTTTTGATATAGATAATAGTATCTAATCAAAACTTTTTTAATTGAAATTTTTAATTAATGGTTTAATTAAGAAAAACGATACAACTATAATAGTAATTTCAAGAAAAATAAAAAATATTGCTATATGAAATGTAATTTTAATAAAAAAATCTAATGGAACTAAATTGATTAATAAATCAGTTTTAGGATTTAAAATCCATAAGTCATTATTAAAAGCTAATTCATGAAATTTTAAAAAGATATTATTAAAATTACCTTTCAGAATATTAATAAATAGTATTATTAGTGTGAAAAATGAAATAAAAATGGAATAATAAACTGAATTAATTAAATATTTTTTTCTAATAATAACTACAATTAAAAATATTATTGTTATTAGAAAATATTTAAATTTATTCATTAACAAATAAATTTTTTTTACATCTTCCATATGCTTTATTTCTTTTTTGTTAAAAGCGAATACGTTTTTATCTTTATAAGTTATTTGGAAACTAATATTGTCAATTTCATTTTGTAAATAGTCAGAAATTTTACTAACTGAAGTATATAAATCTTCATTATTTACTGAAACATCTTTATTAATGTGATTATATAAATAACTAGTATTAAAAGAAAAAAATTGAACTGATATTATTAATAATAATATAGAAATACATATAGCTAAAAAAGTGTTAATTATTATTTTATTCATTATCTTTAGTATCAATATCTCTAAAATACGTAGTAAATAAATTTCTTATCATGGAAATAGTATGAAAGATAGAAGTAAGTTGTTTATTTAAAGTTTGGTTTTCTTTAATAGTTTTAGTAACATCTTCAGTAGATGCGGCAACATTATCAACTGTACCTCTAAATTTTATTAATGTATCTGAAACTTCTTTAGAAATATTTTTTATGTTTTGAGTAAGTTCTGGAGCTTCAACTAATATTTTATCTACACTTTTTTGGTTATCTTTAATAATTTCATTTACTTTTTTTAGTGTAAAATATAAATCTTTAAGAATAATAATTATATAGTATAATATAATTATTAATAACCCCCATAATACAAACATTCCAATATCGCTTAAAGTAAAACTTATCACATTTCCCATTATTATCACCCCTTTATTACATTATACTAAAAAAAAAAGATTTAAAAAAGAAAAGTATTAATTATAATAGTTAATTTGGAAATTTTCGCCATTTATTTCAATAATATTTGCATCAATATAAATTGATGAATCAATTAGATTTATCGCAAAATTAGGAATAGATGTTCTTAATTCTTCAAAAGTAAAAGAATCAATTTCAGAAATATGAGCAAATCCATGTTTATAATAAGTAATAAAATCTAATTTTGGCGAAATTGATTTAAGCTCAAGACTATTAGAAGAACTATCAAAATTTTGAAAAGAGTAGCTTTTAACGTCTTTAAATCGAATAATTAATTCTTTGTTATTATAATTTTTAATAGTTATTGTTAAAATATCATTATCATTATTAATTTCATAATTTTTTATTGTATTAATTTTTAATTCATTTAATTGTGTTTCTAATTTTTTTATCATTTTATCTCCTTTGATTTGTATATGTTTTTGATTGATACAATATATATACCAGATCAACGCGAGGATTATCTTTTATTTTATTATATTACAGAAAGCTTAAATAATATACATATATACTTTTACCATATATTTAATAATATTGCAAACGTAATTCTTGATGAATCTTTAAATTTGTGCTATAATTACAAAAAAGTTATGATAGGGAGAGTATTAAGATTTCTATTTTATAGAGAGTCAGATAAGCTGGAAACTGATAAATAGAATCTTAAGAATATGGGCCTTGAACTTTTAATCTGAGTTATTTAAGATTAAACGTAAATATGCGTTAAATATTTGAGTGATGATAATAATCATAAATAGGGTGGTACCGCGGAATTTCGTCCCTTTGGGATGGGATTTTTTGTTGTTTAAAAAATCTATAATTATAGAAGGTAAAATTATTAAAATTGATTTTTTTGAAGGAGGATTAAAATGGAAAAAGAAAAGTTTTATATAACTACTGCAATTGCATATTCTTCAAGAGTACCTCATATTGGAAATACATATGAAGCGGTATTGACAGATGCTTTAGCAAGATATAAAAGATTAGAGGGTTACGATGTGTTTTTCTTAACAGGAACTGATGAACACGGACAAAAGATTCAAATGCAGGCTAAGGAAGATGGAATAACGCCTCAGGAACATGTAGATAAAATTGCAGGTGAGATAAGAAGAATTTGGGATTTTATGGATATATCATATGATAAATTTATTAGAACTACTGATGCAGACCATAAAGAAATTGTTCAAAAAATATTTAGAAAACTTTATGATCAAGGAGATATTTATAAAGGAAAATATGAAGGTCATTATTGTGTGCCATGTGAATCTTTCTTTACTGAGTCTCAGTTAGTTGAAGGTAAGTGCCCTGATTGCGGAAGAATAGTTGAAAAAGCAAGCGAAGAAGCATATTTTTTTAAGTTATCAAATTATGAAGATAGATTAATAAAACATATTGAAGGGAATGATGATTTTATTACACCGGTATCTAGAAAAAATGAAATGATGAATAATTTTATTAAAGATGGATTAAGAGATTTATGTGTATCTCGAACATCTTTTGATTGGGGAATTCCTGTAACGATAGATGAAGGACATGTTATATATGTGTGGATAGATGCGTTATCTAATTATATTACTGCATTAGGTTATAATCCTGATGGAGAAAATGGTGAATTATATAATAAATATTGGCCGGCAGATATTCACGTAATAGGAAAAGATATTGTTAGATTTCATACAATATATTGGCCTATTATGCTGATGGCATTGGGTGAAGAATTGCCTAAAAAAGTATTTGGTCATCCTTGGTTAATGCTTGGTGATGGGAAAATGTCAAAATCTAAAGGAAATGTTTTATATGCTGAAGATTTAGTTAATTATTTTGGTGTTGAACCTGTTAGATATTATTTATTAAATGAAATGCCATTTGATAATGATGGTATAATTACGCATGAATTAATGATAAATAAAATAAATTCAGATTTAGCTAATGTATTAGGTAATCTAGTAAATAGAACTTTAACTATGGTTAAAAAATATTTTGACGGAGTAATTCCTGAAATTGGAATTAAAGAAGATATTGATAATGAATTAATAAATTTAGCATTAGAGACTAAAAATATTGTAAAAAAAGAAATGGAGAGTTTAAGAACCGGAAAAGCTCTTAGTGCTATTTTTACTTTATTAAGACGTTCTAATAAATATATTGATGAGACTGAACCGTGGATTTTAGGTAAAGATGATACTAAGAAAGATAGACTTGGTACTGTACTTTATAATTTACTTGAATGTATACGTATTTCATCAGTATTATTATCACCATTTATGCCTAAAACGGCAAAAGAAATTCAACAACAAATTAATGCAAAAAATATTTCTTTAGAAAGTTTAAAATCATTTGATGGAACAATTTCTCTAGATAAAGTTAATAATCCAAAGCCAATATTTAATAGAATTGACTTTGATAAAAAAATTAATGAAATTGAAAAATCAAATATGAGTGAAGTAAAGAATAAAAAGGAAAAAGAAATTAAACAAAAAAATAATAGTAAAAAAGATAAAGAAAATCTTGGA
>JAYEHA010000097.1:0-4599 GCA_034659335.1 Bacillota bacterium | reverse complement strand
TATTAGAAGATATTGGAAATGTTGAAATAAAAAAATATACTCTTTTAGAATTTAAAAAGATGCTAGGGGGAAAGAATTATGTCTAATAGATTTGGTTTATTAGGAGAAAAATTAAGTCATTCAATATCGCCACAAATTCATCAAGAAATTCTTAAATATATAAATAGAAAAGGGAGTTATAAATTAATTGAAACTTCTAAAGAAAAAATAAATAGTTATATAAGTGAATATGATGGATTAAATGTAACAATCCCCTATAAAGTTGAGGTTATTAAACATTTAGAAAGCATTTCAGATGTGGCTAAAAAAATAGGAGCAGTCAATACAATATATAATGGAGTAGGATATAATACAGATTATTTTGGATTTGGGAAAATGATAAACATTAAAAATATTGACGTTAGAGATAAAATTGTATATATTTTAGGAACAGGTGGAGCTTCTAAAGCAGTATATCAATATCTAATAGATAATAATGCAAAACAAATTAAATTTGTTTCAAGATTAAAAAAAGGCAAAGATATAATATCATATAATGAATTAAATAGTGTAGTTGGAGATATTATTATTAATACTACACCTATTGGAATGTATCCTAAAATAGAAGTATCACCAATTAATATGAATATATTTAAAAATTTTAAAATAGCTATAGATTTGATATATAATCCGTTAGAAACAAAATTTTTATTAGATGCTAAAAAATTAGGATTACTAACTGTAAATGGATTATATATGCTTATAGGGCAAGCAATAAAAGCTGAAGAAATATGGAATAAATGTGAAATAGATGAAATATTAATTGATAAAATTTATAATGAAATGAAAAGGAGTGAAATATGAATATTTTAGTAACTGGTGGGACTGGGTATATAGGCTCACATACTTGTGTTAGTTTATTAGAAGAAGGGCATAATGTAATTATTGTTGATAATTTAATTAATAGTAAAATTGAAACAATAGATAAAATTAAAAAAATTACAAATAAAGATTTAACTTTTTATCAAACAGATGTAACGGATGAAATAGCAACTGATAAAATATTTCTTGATCATAAGATTGATGGTGTAATTCACTTTGCAGGTCTTAAAGCGGTAGGGGAATCTGTTAGAAAACCATTAAGTTATTATTTTAATAATTTAGTAAGTACTATGGTACTTTCTAAACTTTGTAATAAATATAATGTGAATAAATTTGTATTTAGTTCATCTGCTACGGTATATGGAGATAATAAAGTTCCATTTGTAGAAACTATGAATCTTTTACCAACTACAAATCCATATGGAGAAACAAAAGCTATGAGCGAAAGAATATTAATGGATGTTGCAAAAGCAAATCCAAAATTTTCAGTATCATTACTTAGATATTTTAATCCTGTGGGAGCACATGAAAGTGGATTGATTGGAGAGTTACCAAACGGAACACCTAATAACTTAATGCCATATGTAACACAAGTTGCAAAGGGTAAACTTAAAAAGCTTAGTATATTCGGAGATGATTATGAAACAGTAGATGGTACTGGTGTTAGAGATTATATTCATGTAGTCGATCTAGCTGAAGGTCATGTTAAAGCGCTTGACAATATAAAAGAAGGAATTAGTATATATAATTTAGGTACAGGTAAAGGAACTTCGGTATTAGAACTTATAAATGCTTTTCAAGAAGTTAATAATATTAAGGTACCATATGAAATAGTTGAAAGACGATTGGGAGATATTGCATCTTCGTATGCAGATGCAGATAAAGCAAAGAATGAATTGGGTTGGACAGCTAAACTTGGAGTGTCAGAAATGTGCCGTGATTCATGGAGATTTGAAAAAAATAACAATTAGATATAATGTTTTTAGAAATTAAACCAGCTATATTGTTGAAACAAGATTATAGCTGGTTTAATTTTATTATAATTAATTATTATTAATAAGTTTTTTCACTGTAGTGATTAAAATATTATTTTCTTTAGGTGATGCAATAGATATTCTATAATAATTATAAAACCAGTTTGTGGATAGATCGCTTATTAAAATCTTTCTTTTTTTTAATTTTAATGCAAGTTCACTAATAGGTGATTTTATAAGTAAAAAATTTGTGGAACTATCATAAACTTCAAATCCTATTTTTTTTAATTCATTACTAACTCGATTCCTTTCGTTAATTATTATTTCTACATTATTAAGTGCATATTCTTTTTCTTTAATAGCTTGAATAGATGCTAAACATGTAGAATTGTTTATAGAAGGACTATAGTGATGTAATCTATTTAAAAAAACATCTCCAACGATTAAATAACTTATTTTTAATCCCGCTAATGAATACGCTTTATCTAGCGTTCTAGATACTGCTAAATTGGGATATTCATCAATTAAATCAACAAAAGTAGTTTTTGAAAATTCATAATATGCTTCATCTATTAATAATAAACAATTTTTATTTTTCAATAAATTAATAACATCATCTCGTGTAATTAAACATTTGCCTGTAGGGTTATTTGGAGAATCTATAATTACTAGCGATGGCTCGTTTATTAATGATTTCCAATTTACTTTAAATTCTGGCGGTGTAAGTTGAACTTTAATTATTTTTTTGGCATTATATTTTGCAATATTAATTGAATTCATAAATGATGGATTAAAAGTAATTATATTTCTATTTTTAGAAAAATTATAAATAATTTCTTTAAAAAGATTTTCTGTTCCTGAACCTAGTATAATACGTTCAGTAGATACATTATTATAATTTCCAAGGATTTTTTTTAATTCATTTATATTCTTTTTATCAATATATTTATTTAAATTTTTTAGCCCTCTATTTGCAGCATTAATTGTATTATTTGATGGTTCATATGGATTTTCATTAGAACTTAAATCAATCAAAATTTAACCTCCATTATTATTTCTTCATTATAACCAATTGTTACATTTACAGTTCCACTAAGATTTTTATCTGTTTTATAGTCACCAGTATCTACTCGTAAACATTCAAGATTTCCAACTTTATCTAAAGTGCTAACGATAATAATATTTTCTTTTTTAACTAAGTCTAGGATTTCAGAAGAAATTTGTTTGCTTCCTCTACCAAATATAAAACCATTTCCGCCTATTGGAGTAATAATTATTTTTACGTTTTTATATTTATTTATTAATTTTAATAAATCTTTTTCATTTGAATCGATTCCAACTAATTTATTATTATATATAGCATCAATGCCTAATAAAGTTTTTTCAACTCCTATTTTGTCTGCAATTGATTTTAAAGTAGTTCCTGGTCCTAAAATATATAAAGTATCATTTTCTATATTTTCAACGATATATTCGGCTACTTCATTTTTTTTATTAATAGCTGAATTTTTTATATTAGAAGGATCTTTTTTTCCTTGAAGAAGATAACTGATATCAGGAACCATAGCGTATCCATAAAGTTTAGCAGCTAATATATTGTTTCTAAAAGCTTTTTCATCAATATCAAGAACTTCTTTTTCAATAAATCTATCTTTAAATGTATTTATCATCTCTGCTGCAGCATGTGCCGATAAAGCAAATACGGAACTAAACATTTTAACACCAGAAGGTATTGCTATTACAGGGGTATCTGTACCTAAAACATCATTGATGTCTCTAGCTGTGCCATCTCCACCAACAAATATAAGTAATTTTATTCCTTTTGATATCATTTCTTTTGCAATTATTTTTGTGTCATTTGCTTTAGTTACATTGCTAATTATTCCTACGACTTCATAATTAAACGAAAATTCTTTAAGATAGTTTTCTCCCATTTTGCCTTTTGCAACTAAAAATTCGATATCTTCTCTATCAACTAATGAAAGAACTTCTTTAATTTTAATAGAAGTAACTTGTTTAGCGCCGAGATTCACTGCTTTTTGATACATTTCTCCATCTGTACCTTTTAACCCAACACTTCCACCCATACCTGCAACTGGATTTACTATTAAACCTATTTTTGCCATAAATACCTCCTTTGTTAAATTCTGTATATTTTATTAATATTTTATCTTATATATATAGTATAAAACTTTTTTAAAAAAAGGTACATAAAAATTGTATTTTATTCGTATATTATATTAAATGAAGCAAATAAGGGGAAAAATTTAAGTGATAGTAAAAAAATAGGAGGAAAAAATGAAAAAAATAATTAGTTTAGGATTAGTTTTTGTATTGGTGTTTGGACTTACTGCTATATCTTTTGCAGATAAACCGGAGTGGGCTAATAAGAAAAATGTTGGATTGCCAAATGGCTTAGCTAAGAAAGAAGTTTTACCTTATGGTCTAGCTAAAAGAGAATCATTACCTTTTGGACTTTTAAGAATGCAAATTGAAGAAGATATTACAGAAGAAGACATTTTTGCCTTAATTAATGATATTACTGAATATATAGAAGATATTGATGAAGATGCAATTGAAAATTGCACTATTATTGATGCAATTAATAATTTGTTTGATAAGGTTGATTACGAATTGTTAAATGAAGAACCTGAATTTAATGATTTATTTTATCTATTAACTAAGAAATTTGAAATTTTAAAGAAACAAGCAGAAATAGAAATTATTGATTATATTGAAGAATTAAATGAAATCAAAGGAAGTT
>JAYEHA010000096.1:0-4652 GCA_034659335.1 Bacillota bacterium | reverse complement strand
GTATGTGGGATTCAGTTAAAGCAAAAGAATTGACTGATGCATGGTTAGCAAAACATGGTGATGCAATTGAATTTGTTATAGCAAATAATGATGGAATGGCTTTAGGTGCATTACAATCATTAAAAGCTAATGGATACTTTGTTGATGATAAATTTATGCCATTAGTAGGAGTAGATGCTATTCCAGATGTATTAGAACAAATTAAAGCAGGAACTATTGTTGGTACTGTATTAAATGATGCAGCTAATCAAGGAAAAGCAACTTTTGAATTAGCTAATAATGTTGCTCATGGGAATGATCCTTTAGAAGGAACAGAGTGGGAATTAGTTGATAAAGCAGTTAGAGTTCCATATGTAGGCGTAACAATAGATAATATTGATTTTGCTGAAAAAGCTTACCAATAAATTAAGAGTGATTAAAGATTCGAGTTGACTCGAATCTTTAATTATATTTGAGAGGTGAATTAATGGAAAATAAAGAAAAATTTCTTTTAGAAATGAAAGGTATTACTAAATCATTTCCAGGAGTAAAAGCATTAGATGAAGTTGATATTAAGTTAAGAAAAGGTTCTGTTCATGCCCTTATGGGAGAAAATGGGGCTGGAAAATCAACTTTGATGAAATGTTTATTTGGAATATATACTAGAGATGAAGGTCAAATAATTCTTGATGGTAAAGAAATTAAATTTACTTCTGCTAATGAAGCGTTACATAATGGTGTTTCTATGGTGCATCAAGAGTTAAATCAGGTACTTACAACAAGAGTTATGGATAATATTTGGTTAGGCAGGTTTCCAAAAAAAGGTTTGTTTGTAGATGAAGAAAAAATATATAATGAAACTTTAAAAATTTTTAAAGATTTAGATATTAATATTGATCCAAGAGAAGATTTAAATAAACTGCAAGTTTCAGAAAAACAGATGGTAGAAATTGCTAAAGCTGTATCATATGATTCAAAAGTTTTAGTTTTAGATGAACCAACATCATCATTAACTGAAAAAGAAGTGAATCATTTATTTAGAATTATTAGAAATTTAAAGGACAAAGGGGTAGGCGTATTATATATATCTCATAAAATGGAAGAATTAGATCAAATTGCTGATGAAGTTACTATACTTCGTGACGGAAAACTTATTGCGACTCGTGATATTAATGATATTACTGTAGAACAAATTATAAATTTAATGGTTGGTAGAGATCTTACACATAGATTTCCTGAAAAGAAAAGTATATTAGGTGATGTAATATTAAAAGTTGAGAAATTGACTGCTAAACAACAACCTTCTATAAAAGATATTTCTTTTGAATTAAGAGAAGGTGAAATTTTAGGTATTGCTGGTTTAGTAGGTTCAAAACGTACTGATGTATTAGAAACAATTTTTGGGGTAAGAGAAAGAAAAGAAGGTAAAATATTTTTAAGAGGAACTGAAATTGATAATTCAAATCCACATAAAGCGAGTAATAATGGGTTTGCTCTTATTACGGAAGAAAGACGAGAAACTGGAATTTTTTCTGATTTAAGTGTTGAATTTAATTCAATTATTGCAAATATATATAAATATAGAAAGAAAAATAGAATACTTAATAATGTTAAAATAAAACAAGATGTCGATTGGGTAGTAGAATCAATGAGTGTTAAGACACCAAAAACTAAGACAAAAATTCAATCATTGTCAGGAGGAAATCAACAAAAAATTATTGTAGGAAGATGGTTACTTACTAATCCTGAGATTTTATTAATGGATGAGCCTACAAGAGGAATTGATGTAGGTGCAAAATATGAAATTTATCAATTAATGATTGAACTTACAACTAATGGAAAAGGTGTAATTATGGTTTCTTCAGAAATGTCTGAATTAATTGGAATAACTGATAGAATTATGGTTATGAGTAATGGTCGTTTAGCAGGGATAGTAGATACTAAAACTTCAACACAAGAGGACATTTTGAGATTGACGAATAAGTATTTATAATTATGGAGGAAATATATGTCTGAATTGAGAGAAAAAAAGAGAAGTATGGATGATATTAAAAAGTTTGTATTGAGTAACGCAATATTTTTTGTGTTATTAGGTTTACTAGTTGTTATTGTAATTTTAGAGCCATCATTTATATCATTTAGAAATATTAGGAATATTTTGTCACAATCATCAACAAGAGTTATTATGGCACTTGGTGTTGGGGGTATAATTGTTGCAAAGGGAACTGATTTATCATTAGGAAGAGTTGTTGGGTTAGCAGCAGTAATTTCAGCTTCATTACTTCAAGCGCCTGAGTATGCATATAGAATGTATCCTAATTTACCGCAATTGCCATTATTCGTACCAATAATTGCTGTAATGATTATTACTGGAGCTTTTGGATTTCTTAATGGTTTTGTTATTTCAAAATTTAAAGTTGATCCATTTATTCAAACTTTGGGTATGATGATAATTGTGTATGGTGTAAATTCGCTTTATTATGATAGACCTCCTTATGGAGCTCAACCAATTGGTGGATTAGATGAAAGATTTGCACATTTTGCACAAGGATTTTTTACAGTTGGAGGATTTAAGATACCATTTTTAATAATATATGCGACTATTACTATAATAGTAGTTTGGATAATTTGGAATAAAACTGTTTTTGGTAAAAATATATTTGCTATTGGTGGAAATTCTGAAGCAGCATTTGTTTCAGGAGTAAATGTAACAAAAAACTTATTAATGATTTATACATTTGCAGGTTTACTATATGGATTAGGTGGTTCTTTAGAAGCAGCACGTATTGGAACTGCAACTAATAATACGGGGCTTATGTATGAGTTAGATGCTATTGCAGCATGTATAGTAGGTGGTTTATCATTTGATGGTGGTATTGGTACAGTTCCGGGGATAGTTGCTGGTGTATTAATATTTCAAGTAATAGCTTATGGTTTATCGTTTGTTGGTGTAAGTCCATATCTACAGTATATTATTAAAGGTTTAATAATAATTGTTGCCGTTGCGATAGATAGTAGAGAAAGAGCTAAGAAAAAGTAATACAAGGAGAAAATATGAAAATAAAAGGTATTGCTTATTATCCAGAACATTGGGATCTAAAAAGTTGGGACGAAGATTTAACTAGAATAAAAGCTATGGGAATTAATACCATTAGAATTGGAGAATTCATGTGGAGTTTAATAGAACCTTTGGAAAATGAATTTGATTTTAGTAAGTTAGATTTAATGATAGAAAGAATTTCGAATTATGGATTTAAAATTTTACTTGGAACTCCTACAGCTACTTTCCCATCATGGGTAATAAGTAATTACCAAAATATTTTACAAAAAGAAAGAAAATATGGAACAAGAAGACAATATTGTTATAATTCTAAAGATTATTTAAGATTATCAAAAATAATTACTGAAAAAGTTGTTAAAAGATATAGTGAAAATTCAAATGTTATTGGCTTTCAAATCGATAATGAAATAGGTCATGAAGGTAGTGATTTTTGTGAATGTGATAATTGTAAAAAAGCATTTGGAGTTTTTTTAGAAGAAAAATATAATACTATAGATAATTTCAATGATATTTGTGGCAATGTATTTTGGGGACAAATTTTTAATTCGTTTAATGATGTTCCTATTCCTTTTGGAGATTTATTAGGTCATAATCCTACCATAAGATTGGATTACGCTAAGTATATGTCCAAATCTATTGTGAATTACTTAAATGAGCTAATTGATATTGTTAAAAATAGTAAAAACGATAAACAAATAATTACTACAAATTTACCTGGTGGATTATTTAACAAATGGTTTGATGCTAATAAATTAGTTGAAAATATCGATTTTGTTTCATTTGATAATTATCCTATATGGGGTGGAGAAACAAATAATGCTAATCATATAAAGGTTGCTATGGAGCTTGATATGATTAGAGGATTAAAAAATCAAAAATTTTGGATTGTTGAACAATTAATTGGAGCCCAGGGGCATGACTATATTGGGTTTTTACCGAGACCAAATCAAGCAAAGTTATGGGCTATGCAAGCGCATTTAAGAGGCGCTGAAAACATTTTTTTCTTTAGATATAAAGGGTTAAATAAAGGAGAAGAACAATTTTGTCAAGGAATATTTGATGTTGATAATCGAATTAATTCAAAATATCATGAAGTTAAAACTTTTTTTAATGATGTTGATAATGATTATAATACTGAAAATTTTCAAATGGAAAATAAAGTTGCATTAATCTATGATTTTAATAATATTTGGTCATGGAAAATTCAACCACAGTCCAAAGAGTTTGATTTTACAAATGAGTTTTTCAAACATTATGGTACAATGTATGACCTAAATGTGAATGTTGATGTGATATCAACTGAGAAAGATTTTAATAAATATAAAGTTTTAATAATTCCAAATATGCAGATAATTGATGATAAATTTTATAAAAAAATAGAGAAACAGTTAGAACTTGGAAAAACCATTGTATTTGGATATAGATCTGGAATAAGAAATGAATTCAACAATATGAGATTAGGAAAAAATATTATTGAAGAATTAATTGGCGCTACTATTGAGGGTTATGAATCACTTAATATTAATTCAAATATTGAAGTGAAATACGATAATGATAAATATAAATTATCAGTATGGAGAGATATATTAAGTATAAAGACTGCAGAATCAAT
>JAYEHA010000095.1:0-4684 GCA_034659335.1 Bacillota bacterium | reverse complement strand
TTAACAAAACTTAAAAAATCATCATTCCTATTCTATAAATAATAAATGCAACAACCCACGCAATAACTAATTGATACATTACTGAAAATCCAGCCCACTTCCAAGATTTAGTTTCTCTTTTAATAGTACCAATTACCGCTACACAAGGTGTATACAACAATATAAATACCATAAATGCGTATGCACTGACTTGTGTAAATGCAAGATTAAGTGTTGGTAAAAAACCTCCTGCACTTCCTTCTAAAGCAGCTTCAGCTACCGACTCACCAAGCCCATAAATAATAGCCATATTACTAATAACAACCTCTTTAGCAAGTACTCCAGCTAATAAAGATAATGTAGCCTGCCAATTTCCAAAACCAAGCGGTATAAATATTGGAGCTACTGCTTTACCAATTGACGCACCAAAACTCTCGTTAATAGTCACAGCTCCTGAAAAGTTATATCCTAATATAAACCATACAACTACTGAAGCTACAAATATCACACTACCCGCCTTAACAATATAATCTTTTACTTGTATCCATAATTTTAATGTAATATTTTTTACAGATGGCATTCTATATGGTGGTAATTCCATAATAAAGGGTGTTGCTTCACCAGCAAATAAAGTCTTCTTAAAAATAAACGCCATTATAATTGCTATTATAAATCCTAAAATATATAATGAAAATGTAACTATTGCTTCATTTCCTGGAAAAAAAGCTGTTGATAATAAAACATATACCGGTAATCTTGCACCACACGACATAAATGGATTTATTAATATCGCTATCATTCTATCTTTTTCATTTTCTAAAGTACGTGTAGCAATAATTGCTGGAACATTACAGCCAAATCCCATAATCATTGGTATAAACGCTTTTCCAGTTAATCCAATTGTTTTCATTGCTTTATCTAAAATAAAAGCTACTCTTGCCATATAACCAGTATCTTCTAAAAGAGATATAGCTAAAAATAAAAAGATAATATTTGGTAAAAACATCAATACTCCACCTACACCACCAATTATTCCATCTATAATTAATGATTGTAACCAGGACACCGTATTCATACTCACTAAAAAGCTTTCAATACCAGGTTGTACTGTATTTGCAATGTATCCATCTAATAAATCCATAAATATTCCACCAATGTTAAAAGTTAACCAAAATACCATATACATAGTTAAACCAAATATTGGCAATCCATATAATTTATTAGTTAGTATTTTATCAATTTTATCTGATGATGTAAATTCATTAAATTTACGTTTTGTTTCAAGAGCATCTTTAACAATAATACCAATTTTTTTATACTTTTCTTCAACTAATTTTTCCTCAATAAAACCTTCATCCTCAATTTGAATTTTTATTTTTTCAGTAACTTCGCTATCGTCTTCAATTAATTTTAATGCAAGCCATCTATTAGGAAATCTATTATTCTCTAAATTAAGTTTTCCAATTTCTTGAGTTAATTCATTTATTCTGCTTTCAATTTTTTCTGAATAAGTTAAAACTTTTAAATTATACTCATCTTTTTCATTATACGTTTTTAACACAAGATCTAATAAATTCTGTATTCCATCACCTGTTAAAGCTGATATTCCAATTACAGGAATTCCAAGTTCATCAGATAATTTTTTTATTGATATTTTCTCACCATTTTTTTCAACTTCATCCATCATATTTAATGCTAAAATCACAGGTTTACCAAGTTCAATAAGTTGTAATGTTAAAAATAAATTTCTCTCTAAATTTGTAGCATCAAGAACATTTACTACTATATCAACTTCATCTTCAACAATATAATTTCTCGCTATTCTCTCCTCCATTGAGTAAGCTGTTAAACTATATGTTCCTGGCAAATCCACCACTTCAATATTCTTATTTACTTTTACTTTTCCATGTTTTTTCTCTACTGTAACCCCTGGCCAATTACCTACTGAATGTCTTGAGCCTGTTAACGAATTAAACAAAGTAGTCTTTCCACTATTAGGATTACCAGCTAATGCAACCGTACACATTTCCATATTGCCTCCTTTAAATTTCATAGAATTACTCCACTTCTATTAAATCCGCATCACTATGTCTTAAACTTAAACTATATCCTTTAATTTTTATTTCCATAGGATCTCCCATCGGCGCATATTTTTCAATATAAATTTTACTTCCTGGAACAAATCCCATATCTAATAATCGACGCTTAAATGCACCTTTTGCATTAACTTTTTTAATTATTACTATTCGTTTTTTTTCAACTTCTTTAAGTGTCATAACAAACTCCTTAATTATATAAATATTACAAAACAACATATCCAAAATAACTTATTCGGATTAATTGATAATGATTATCCTTAATTGTAATACTATAATAACCATAAAATGCTTTAATGTCAATACTTAATATTTGAATATTTATTGGAATTTTGATAAAATTAGCTTAATAATTTATAACTTAGAAAGGAGAGTCTATGTATAATTTCATTCCATTTATCACATATGCACTTGTTGTAACATTCACACCTGGTCCTAATAATATTATGTCTATGATTAACGCCACAAAATATAGCTATAGAAAAACATTTCCTTTTATGTTTGGTGTTTTTACTGGTTTCTTTTTTTTAATGCTTATAAGTAGTTATTTCAATCTTTTTTTATTTGAATATATTCCTAAAATTGAACCTTTTATGAAAATAATTGGTGGTCTTTATATGTTATATCTTGCAATATCTATTATAAAATCAAATAATAAAAATCACAATATAATTGCTAAAACAAATACATTTACAACTGGTATAATACTCCAACTTTTAAATGTTAAAGCTATTCTCTATTCTCTCACTGTAATGTCGTCTTTTATAATTCCACAATTTAAATCAAAGTTATTATTAATATTGTTTTCATTATTTTTATCATTATTAGCTTTTATTTCATTAAATTGTTGGGCTTTATTTGGCAGTTTTTTTAATAAACTAATTAAAAAACATGAAAAAACTTTCAATATTATTATGGCTTCACTTTTAATTTATAGTGCATTATTAATTTCCGGATTACTATAATAAAACTACAAAAAAATAAAAGATATAACTTTTTTATTAAGTTATATCTTTTATTTTTTTTATATATTCATTTATTTTTCTTTCATAACCATTATTTGAATTTTCATAATAAATCCTACCTGCTAATTCATCTGGTAAATATTGTTGTAAAACATAATTATTTTTATAGCTATGTGGATATTTATATTTTTCCGCATTACTATATATGTTATTCTTTTTACGCTCTATCGAAGAAGATGTCATATCTTTTAAATGATATGGTATTTCGCCTAAATTTACATTATTAACATCCTTTAACGCTTTATCAATGCCTATATATGTCGAATTTGATTTAGGAGCTGTTGCTACATATACAGCAGCTTGCGCCAATATTATCCTAGCTTCAGGCATTCCTATTTTTGTTACTGAATCAAAAGCACTATTAGCTATTACTAATGCCATAGGATCAGCATTTCCAACATCTTCAGATGCTTGAATTAATATCCTTCTAGCAATAAATTTAGGATCTTCTCCTGCATAAATCATTCTTGCTAAATAATGAAGTGTTGCATCCGGATCGCTACCACGCATACTTTTAATAAAAGCTGAAATAGTATTATAATGTTCATCTCCATTTTTATCAAATCTAACATTCCTATTTTGAATACAATTTTCAATATCTTTAATAGTTATTTTAACTTTATCTAAATAAGACTCATTTGATAATATAGCAATTTCTAAAGTATTTAATGCTCGCCTAGCATCTCCATTCGAAATACTCGCTAAGTGATCAATTACACCATCTTCTATCACTACATTAGCATTTAATATATATTCATCTTTTTTAAGTGCATTATTAATTATTTTGCTTATTTCATCTTCTTTTAACGACGTTAACTTAAATATCATAGATCTTGAAATTAATGCATTATTCACTTCATAATAGGGATTTTCAGTAGTAGCACCTATAAGTGTTACAGTCCCATTTTCAACATATGGTAAAAGAGCATCTTGTTGACTTTTATTAAATCTATGAATCTCATCAATAAATAAAATTGTTTTTTTATTATCCATTACTAAATTATCTTCAGCAATTTTAAAAACATTTCTTAAATCAGCAACACCTGATGTAACAGCATTTAATGTTTCAAAGCTAGATTTAGTATTATTAGCAATAATTCTTGCTAAGGAAGTTTTTCCTGTTCCTGATGGACCATGCAAAATAATCGAATTTATTTTATCGGCTTTTATTAATCTATACAATAATTTGCCTTCACTTAAAATATCATTTTGACCTATAAAATCAGCTAAATTTTTAGGTTTCATTCTTTCAGCCAAAGGTTCATTCTTTTTTTGATTACTATCTTTTATCATACTAAAAAAATCCAATATTACTCACCTTCATATTCATCTATCACTTTCTCGACTAATATACCTTGTTCTCTTGACAAATCATTAAACTTATCAATAATTTCTTGACTAATATCTAATTTATTTACCTTAATTACAGTTTTAGCAAGAATATCCCAATTATATGAATTTCTGCCTAATTTATATTTATTCAATTCATTAATGATATATTTCACATTATCTTCAGTCAAATCTTTAACAATATACATCTCTAATTTTTTAAAAAAACTGTATGAAAACCAATAGCTTAACCCT
>JAYEHA010000094.1:0-4689 GCA_034659335.1 Bacillota bacterium | reverse complement strand
CAAGAAATAATTAAAACCTACCTTCAACATATGCGTATAAAAAATCTTCTTCTAAACATCTGAAAAAGAATCAGATAACTCAATTATACACATCTCAAAATAATGCAAAAGATGAGAGAACTTTGGTAAATATAAAATTTATACCATTTAAAAACACTTGCTGTCTTGCTCAATACCTTTAGTATAATAAGTTGCAATAGGACACATATTGTTTTAAGTTCAATTTTTCGTATTCATATTTCTATTAGTACTAAAACTATACATTCTATAGTTGAAAATCTAGAAGAAAAAATAAATAATACTGTTGAAACAAATTACTAAATTACTTTTCGTCCATTTTAATGAACCTGGACTACGCATAGACCCTAAACTTTATTGGACAATAATGTTTAAAATAACTCATAATAAGGTGGGCAAAAAAGCTTTATACATTGCTAATTCAAATGAAATACTAAAAAAGCAAAATAAAAGCTTTAACAAATCATTTTATTAACTATAATGGAGGTGTTTTCCTATTTTTAAATAACTTCACTATTCTATTTAACAATAATCAAACAGAGCTAGATATTCACACGCTTAAAGTAAAACAAAAAACTACTAATAATTTTTATAATTGACTAAAAAAGGAGATGTATAAATGTACTATAAACATATTTGCAAATTACCTGAACCAGCTTTAAAATCTTTAAATGAATCATTTGAAGAGTTAAATGTTTATTTAGTTACAGATTTCAATGTTGCTATTATGAAAAAAATAGAAGAATTCGAACAAAAATTATTTGGGAAACTTAGCATGGATCGTTGGGGTATAGTTCCACAAATAAGACACGGTAATATCTTTTTATTAAAAGAAAGCGAGAATAGTAAAATAATAGGTTTAGCAATTTTTATGCGTGATTTTAATAATATTAATAAATGTTATTTATTTGACTATGCAATAACACCTACTCTTCAAGGTAAAAATTTAGGGTATCACTTTTTGAAACTCCTTGCGTTATACTATAAAGAAAATGATTTTAATCTAATGGAATTAACATGTGATGTGGATAATACAAATGCAATAAAATTATATAAGGATAAACTAAAATTTAAAATTATCGAGAAAGAACTAGATGAATATGGAATAGGCGAAGATCGATATGTTTTAAGCCTTGATCTAAATAATTTTAAGTAATATACCTTAAGTTTAGAAATTAAAAAAGAAAAACTAGCTATTAACGTTTATATTACTGCGTTTTAGCTAGTTTTTCTTTTTTTTAACATTACAAATTATATTTTTGTAATGTAATACTATATATAACTTTAAAAAGAATGCACTAAATATTCTTCGCTATTTTTAGTGTTCCTATCTGATACTACAATAATTATTGCTGTAATCTCGCTCAATCACTTGCAATGCAAAGCTTTTTCTGTTATTATATTATTAATGACATAATAATTTTCATATCTATTATTGAAGGTAGGACTTATGACAAAAAAATTTAGAGCTTTTATTGCATTTATGACATCTAAATATACTTTTATGGTAATACCAAATTCAACAAAAAAAGCTTTTCAATTTACTATACCTAAAATAATAATAGTATTATTTTTATTTATTAATATATTTTACATTTCTAATTTAACTATTCATAATTATAGTTTATCAAAAGAAAATAAAATAATTACTTCTAAATATAATTTTGTTTCAAACGAAATGGAACATTATGAAAACTATTCATCGAACTTAAAAAGTGTCCTTAATACACAAAGTGTTGATTTAAATGCTATAAAAAAACAATTAGTTGATGAAAAAGAAATATATTCAACTCGTTTAGAAGAAATTAGTAATTTAGAAGATGAATTTGTCTATGTACTTAATAAATTTAACTATGATAATAATTTTGATATTGAAGTTGCTTCATCAAGATCCATCATACAAGGTAGAGAATCTATCTCTTCAAGTAATAAACTTGAACAAGAAGAATTTATGAATTTAATAGAACTTGATATAAATGAGCATACCTCATTAATTAAGGAAATTGAAGATAAACTAGACTTCTTAGAATGTAAACCCGATTTAATTCCAGTTAAGGGAAGAATTTCTTCTTCTTTCGGTCCAAGAAATCATCCGGTTACGGGCAATTATGATTTTCATGATGGGATAGATATAGTAGGCAACATTGGCACTCCTATTAAAGCTGCCGGTGCTGGTATCATAACATTTAATGGACGAAGTGGGAGTTATGGTAATATTTTAATCATTTCTCATGGTTATGGCTATAAAACAATATATGCTCATACTAAAAAGAATTTTGTTGCAGTTGGTGATACAGTTGAAAAAGGTGAAATAATTGCAGAAATTGGATTAACCGGTACTACTACAGGACCACATTTACACTTTGAAATTCACAAAGACGGCAAATTGATTAATCCAAAAGAAATTCTTAATTTAAAATAGGAGGCATTATGTTTGAAAAAATAGGTAATATTAATAAAGCAAGTAACAATTATGAAGTAATTATTGGCGAACACACAAAATTCGAAGGTGATATTACTGCAGAAGGAAATGTTAAAATTGATGGAAAATTAAATGGTGATATTAAATCAAACGGCGAAGTATTTATAGGAGAAACCTCTATAATTACTGGAAATATTACTTCTAATAGTACCTTAACTATTTCAGGAAAAGTTACTGGCAAAATCAAAGCAAATGGTGATTTAAAAATTACAGAAACTGGAAATCTTAAAGGCGATATTCTTGTATCAAGCTTTATTATAAATAAAGGTGGCACTTTTAAAGGAAACTGTAGTATTAATACAGAAGAAGCTAAACTAGATTTATCAAACTTAAGTATTGAATTTGATAAAATTGAAAAAGCAAATATTAAAGAAGATAAAAAAGATGAAAAAATAAATAAAAAATCCTATTAAGGGATTTTTTAATACATAAATTTTTCAATATTTTCTGATCCAGTAATATTTTTTTTAGAAATTTTTAAAATACCATTTTCCGATGGTCTAACTCTCCATTCTATTAATGAAATTTTACCGTCACAAATTTCAATTCCAGTTATATTTCTCGGATGAACACAACAACCCGTATTAAAATATGATACCTCATTTTTCCTGGGAAATTTGGGTCTATGTGTATGACCAATAATCATCATAGTCTTATTAATATCTATCCATTTAGAAAAATTTTTTTCTATTTTATGACGTTTAATTCTATTCTTTGCCGGACTTGCCGGATTTCTAAACCCAATAATATTAAAAATTCTCCAAATATATCTACTAACAAATTTCATTAATAACCATATTTGATCATTCATAAAATCCCCTTGATGACCATGAGTTACAAAAACTTCTTTTCCTGTTTCTTGATGCACTAAAACAACCGCTTCATTTACTTTTATACCTTTAAATAACTCTTTCTTTTTTTCATCATATTCATCATAGAAATAATCTAGATTTTTTCTAACAAAATATTCATATTTAAATGACATATTGTGATTTCCATAAAGCATTAAAAATCTATTATTATCATAAAATTTTTTTAACAAATAGTAAATATCACTATGTGCAGATCTTAAATATTTAAATTTCCTATGCTCCCAAAGTTCATCTCCATCTCCAACCTCAATATACGAATAACCTCGATTAAAATAATAATTAAGCGCATAACAATAAATATTTTGATTATGAGCAAAATCATCTGATAAACTATTATCCCCTCTATGAATATCACTAAAAAAAATTATTCGTGAATCATTATTAAATTTCATTCTTTTTGCATTTTTATAAGTTTTATCTAATAATTTCAATGTATTCATTAGTCACCTCACATATATATTATACTCAAATGTAGTTATTTTAAACTTAAAATTAAGCATTAATTAATATTCCAGAATAGTTAATATCATTAAATTCATCCATCAATTCAAATAAAGTGATTTCACTTATTAAATATCTATTTAATTTACTAATAATAATTTCAGATTCATTAATTGAATTAATAATTATCTCATCAACTTTTTCTATATCAATAGGTAGCTTAACTTCATTAATTCCTAAATAAAAGTAGTTTTCTAAATCATAATTAAATATTTTAGTAGCTAAGGCAATTATTTTTCTAAGAAAAATATTTTTTTGATTAACTACTTTATGAAAAATTCTAAAATGACTAATACTTTTATAATAATCTTCTGATACAAACGGAATATTAAAAACATCTTTAGCAATGTTTTTATATAATATCAAAATATTTCTATGGTTTTTATTTACTCTTAAAATACTACTAGAATCTAATGAGAAAATCGATTTATTCAGATACTTATCGATTATATATGTATCAATATTAGCTTCTAATCTCTTATGATTATAATCTATTTTACTATCAATATATGGATGAATATTCTTATCTAATATATAATGCAATATGCACCCGTAAATATAACTTTTTAAATATAGTTGATTATTATCTTTTAAAAAAATAAAAACTTTTTTAAAAACATCCTTTGTTTTATCTTTATGGATTAACTGGCCAAGATTAGGCGGATTTGTTTCTACAGCAAACTTTAAATAATAATAAATATCAGGACCTTGACATCCTAATAAAAACAAATTTTCATCAATAATATTTTTTTCCATTTTTTTAATTAATTCTTTTCCTAAATAATAATGCGTAAAATAATCTGCCATAATTAAACC
>JAYEHA010000093.1:0-4708 GCA_034659335.1 Bacillota bacterium | reverse complement strand
TTGTTGCAATAGACGGTAAAACATTACGTGGTTCTCATGACGGTGAAAAGAAAGCTGAACATATCGTAAATGCCTGGGTTGATGAAAATAATTTGATTTTAGGACAGTTAAAGACAGCTTCAAAAAGTAATGAAATAACAGCAATCCCAGAATTATTAGAATTACTATATCTAAAAGATGCTATTATAACTATAGACGCGATGGGCACGCAAAAGAAAATAGCAGAGAAAATTATAGAAGGAGAAGGAAATTATGTATTGGCGTTAAAAGGTAATCACAAATTTTTTAGTAAAGACGTGAGAGCTTTTTTTGAAAAGCATGATAAACTTGATTATGAGGATATAAAAGTTGCATATAAAATAACAGAAGAAACCGGTCATGGAAGGCATGAAATTCGTGAATATACTCAAACAAGTGATATTGAATCAATAGAAGGAATTGACACATGGAAAGGTTTATCTAGTGTTGGAAAAGTAAAAAGAACTATTACGAAAAATGGTAAAACGACAGTTGAAACTCTCTATTATATTTCAAGTTTAGAAACACCAATTGAAGGCGATTGTAATCTGTTTGCAAAAGCGGTACGAAACCATTGGGGTGTCGAAAGTTGTCATTGGATTTTAGATGTTGTCTTTCATGAAGATAATAGTCGTATAAGATTAAATAATGGAGCTGCAAATGTATCATTATTAAGAAAAATAGCATTAAATATAGTGAAACAAGAAAAAGTATCAACAAAGAAAATGAGTTTAAAATTGAAGCGATATTTAGCCTCAATAGATATAAATTTTTTAGAAAGTATTATAGATAATATTTAGTAATGTTAGCGCAGATATACAATAATTGTAAAAAATATGTTGGCTTAAATTTCGCATAAATAAAAATGAACTTTTTTATATTTTAAAAAAAATAAGTTCGTGTTTTAGTAATTAGAAGTTCATTTTTCAGAATAAAAGCGAACTTCTATTTGAAGATTTGGTTCATGTGATAGCCGTGCTCAATTTATTCAAAATTTTTCTTAAAAAAGCAAAAAAACAGAAGAGTTAAGGTTAATATTGATTCAGATGATATTAAAAATAATTTAAATAAAAACACAATAGTTGTGACTATAGCAGCTGGGATAGATATTAAATTTGTAGAAAATAGTATAGGGAAAGATATGAAAATTATTAGAACGATGCCTAATACTCCTGCGTTAGTTAAGGTAGGATTATTATGTTAATTAAAAAATATATTTTTAAAGAGTTAGATTTTGATAAAAAGCATAAAGTTGAAGATATTATTAATAATAAAGTCAAACATCTTAATCTAGAGATAAGTAGGATAAGATTAGTTTTTAATGAATTATATACCAATGCTTATAAATATGGTGGTAAATTACCTAATGTTAAAATAAAGATTTATAACAGTTTTATAGTATTAAGGATAGACGACTTTGGTCCTGGATTTGATTATTTAAAAAAAATAAATAAATCTGAAGAGGAAATATTAAAAAATATTTTACGTGAATCAGGTAGAGGAATTCATATTGTAGAAAAAATGACATCTAGATTCCTTTATAATAAAAAAGGGAATAGTGTTTTAGTGCAGATAAAAGAGAATTTGCTTTAATAGCTTATAGCTATTTTTTTATTGTAAAAATATGGTATAATGCAATGGATAGGAGGGCTTATGAAAAGGCTAAAGAAAGCTCTGATACTAATTTTATCTTTTTTAATATTAGTAGGTATTAATTCAATTCTAAATTTATTTGAAAAAATTAGTTTTGGTAATATATATATACTATATGGTTTTTATTTTATATTTATTATTTTAATAATTAATTATATAATTAAACCAATTATTAAATATTTAAGGATTCCTTCTGTGAAATTATTAGAAGATTCATATAAAGATGATAGAAAAGCTATTAAGAGATTAACTAAGTATTATCTAAAGAAAATGGATAATAATTTAGATTTAAGAAATGCTTATAAGAATAATAATATGCAAAAATGTAGAAAATTAATTGTAAAACATATTCATAAAAACACTGAGGGATTTGATGAAATAATAAATAAATATGCTTTATCTGTTACAACAACAGTTGTAATATCTCCTAATTCACTTATAGACGGATTAGCAGTAATAATATCAAATATTAAAATGCTTTTAGAATTATCTAATAAAATTGGGCTTAGATATAGAATGAAGAATGTAAGTCAATTGTATTTTAAAGTGTTTTTTGCAAGTACTTTAACAGGTGCAATAGAAGAATATGATGAAGTTATTGAAGATGTTGTTGAAGAAATACTTGAGAATATTGGTGATACAACGGGAACTGTGGTTGAGAAATCACCTTATATTAATATACTTTCTAGCTCAATAACTCCTATTATTCAAGCTTCGGTAAATTATTTTTTTATTATATATAATGGTTATTGTTATAAAAATTATTTTACTTATTTGTTAAAAAATAAAGATATTGATTTTAGAGAAATAAAAAGAAGTGCACGAAAAGAAGCAAGGAAAAAGAGATTTAAATTTATTAGAAGTTTTCCGCAAAAATTTGTTTCAAAAACAACTAGTAAAATTGTAAAATCTTCTAAAAATGGAGTTAGTAAATTCGCTGAGTTATTTAGTAAAAATAAAAGGTGAGATATGGTAATTTTACTTATTAATATTAAATTAAGATTGTATGCAGTAAATAGTTTAAAAGAAAAACGTTCAATTATAAAAAGTATTATTGAAAAATTAAAAAACAAATATAATATTTCGATTTCTGAAATAGAATATCAAAATATGCATAGGGAATCAAGGATTGGAATAGTAGCTATATCTAGTAGTTTTATCTTTTTAGAAAAGGAATTTGATAAAATTATAAAGTTTATTGATGGAGATCCACGAATTGAAATAATAGATATTGAAAGAGAGAGGATATAAGTGAATTTACCAAATAAATTGTTAGTATTTAGGATTTTTTTAGCACCGTTATTTATATATACATATTTAATGGTGGATAAATGGCTTGCTTTATCGGTTTTTATTTTAGCAGGAATAACAGATGTTTTGGATGGATATATTGCAAGAAAATACGATATGATAACTAAATTAGGGACTGTTATTGATCCGTTAGCTGACAAGTTAATGCTAATTAGTGTTTTATCAGTTTTTACTTATTTAGATATTATCCCTATTTTTATTTTAGGAATAATTATATTAAAAGAATGTATTTTAATAATTGGTGCAATATATATATATTTAAGGAAAGGTAATCTTGTTATTCCGGCTAATAAATTTGGTAAAGCTGCTACTGTGATTTTTTATTTAGCAATTATAATAATAAGTTTTAACAAAAATATAAGATTAAATTATATATTAATAGGTATTGCAACTGTTTTTACTGTTATTGCACTAATAAGTTATATAAAAGAATATCATAACGAACATAAAAAATCTTAGTAAAATTTGATTTTTTTTGTTAACTGTATTATATTATTAAGTAGTAGAAAAGATGGAGTTGATAAAATGATGATGTGTGCTGAATGCCATGAAAAAATAGCTGTGGTATTTGTTAATAAATATGGAAAAGAAGATAATAATGTAAAAGGGTACTGCCTTGATTGCGCTAGTAAACTTGGAATTGATGTTGAATCTGAAATACAAAATAAAATGGGGATATCTAAAGAAGAGTTTTCGAAGTTAAATGATCAAATATCGGATATCTTCAAGGATATGGATATGGAAGCATTTCAAGAGGAAATGAAAATGATGATGCCAGATGGAGACTCAGAAGGAAATCCGATGATGAATGCTTTTAATCAAATGGTTAAAGGTAATAATTCATCAAGTAAAAAAGAAGATAAAACTGATAAAAACTCAAAGAAGTATTTTGGAAAGAAAACTAAAAATCTTGATAAATATGGTACTAATTTAACCGAGTTAGCTAAAAAAAATAAGGTAGATAGAGTAATTGGAAGAAATAGAGAAATTGATAGAGTAATTCAAATACTTAATAGAAGATCTAAGAATAATCCGGTTCTAATAGGAGAACCTGGCGTAGGTAAAACTGCTATTGCAGAGGGTTTAGCTGTTAGAATTATTGAGAAAGAAGTGCCTGAGAAAATTTTTAATGCTCAAATTTATTTATTAGATTTAACTTCTATTGTTGCAGGAACACAGTTTAGAGGGCAATTCGAAGGAAGACTTAAAAAGATTATAGATGAAGTTATAGAGCATGGGAATGTTATTTTGGTAATCGATGAAATTCATAATTTAGTAGGAACAGGTGATGTTCAAGGTGGGTCAATGAATGCTGCAAATATTCTTAAGCCTGCATTAGCAAAGGGAACTATTCAAGTAATTGGTTCAACAACTTTAGAAGATTATAGGAAAGATATTGAAAAAGATGCTGCTTTAGAACGACGATTTCAAAAAGTTTTAGTTGATGAACCTTCAATAGAAGATTCTATTGAAATCTTAGAAGGTATTAAAGATTACTATGAAGACTATCATAAAGTTAAAATATCTAAAGAAGTTATTGAAAGAGCGGTTTTACTTTCTGAAAGATATATTACTGATAGATTTTTACCTGATAAAGCTATTGATGTTATTGATGAAGCCGGATCTAGAGCGAATCTTAAGAATAAAGGATTAGTTGAAATTAAAGTATTAAAAGATGAATTAAAGAAAATTGAAAAGAAAAGAAAAAAAGTTGAATCAGAAGAAA
>JAYEHA010000092.1:0-4729 GCA_034659335.1 Bacillota bacterium | reverse complement strand
ATGATATTGATTATAAAAATAAATAAATTAAGGTGGATAATTATGAAAAAAACAATTTATGTTATTATTCTTATATTAGTGATTTCATTGATGGGTTGTTCTAATAGCGGTAACGAAGTGGTACCTAATTCTGAAATTACTACTAAACAATGGAATACTATCATTGATAGTTCTAGAGGTACAATAGTTAATATATTATATTATTCAGAAGAAAATGAAATTACTGATTGGTTAAAAAATGATTATAAAAAAGATGTTAAAATTAAGTATAATATTGATTTGCGTTATACATATATGGAGTTTGCAGATATAAAAGAATTATTACTAAATAGAAAAGAAGAAGATTTAAATTGCGAGTATGATTTAATATACTTATCCGACGATGGTTTTAAAGAATTAAAAGAAAATGAATTGTTATATAAAGATATTTTAACAAAGTTACCAAATTACTATAAGAATTTATCAACTAAAGATTATATTGTTAATTATGATCAAGGTGTTTCAATTGATAATTATGAAGTCCCAATTTTTAAAGATCAATTAGTATTCATGAATAATGAAGATGAAATTTATGAAACTCCCTCAACTTTTGATGAATTATTAGAGGTGGCAAAAAGTAATAAGGGAAAAGTAACTTATCCAAATCCTAACACTAAAACAGGATTATTATTCATTTTATCTGCAATTTTATCAAAAACAGATATAGAAGTTATAAATAATTTACCAGCAGATAAAGATAAAGTATATGAATATATTAAACCGGGAATAGATTATTTAATAGAGTTAGATAAATACTTATACGATGGCGGTAATACCTATCCACTAAATGATGATGATATGGATATATTATTAAGTGAGAATAAAATTCTCTTTTCATTAACTAGAGATTATAATAGAACTACTGAAAATATATCTAATTCAATATTTCCTAAAGGTTGTAATACTTTTGTTATTAAAGATGGGACAACTGGATTTATTGATTATTTAGCTATACCCGAAAAGTCTGATAATAAAGCCGGAGCTTTAGTAGTTATAAATAACATGATTAGTGGAGAAACTCAAGGCGATATTTATAGAGATAATAAATTAAATAAATTACCTATTGTAAATTTTAAAACTATGCCGAGTAGTGAACTATTTTATATTAAAGATGTAAAAGTAAAATATACTTCAATAAAATATAATGAATTAGATGATTATTTTATTCCAGAAGTTAATAGTGAAATTGCAAATATTATTTATGAATTATGGAGTGAGTATGTTGAATAATAAATTTGTTCATCTTCATTTGCATACTGAATACAGTCTTCTTGATGGCTTTGTGAAGTTAGATGAAATGTTTGATAAAATTAAAGAGCTTAATATGGATACTGTAGCTATAACTGACCATGGGTCTATGTTTGGTGTTGTAAATTTTTATAAATTAGCAAAAAAAAATAATATAAAGCCTATTATTGGCTGTGAAGTGTATACTGCCCAAAGAAAACTAACAGATAAAAGTTCTGCTAGAGATAAATCTATTGGGCATTTAATTTTGCTAGTTAAGAATAATATTGGATATCAAAATTTAATTAAACTTGTTTCAATAAGTTATAAAGATGGTTTTTATTATAAACCTAGGATTGATTATGAAGTTTTAGAGAAATATTCTGAAGGATTAATTGTTTTAAGTGCTTGTTTAGCAGGTGAAATACAAAGGGAAATACTATATGATAATTATAGTAAAGCTAAAGAAATTGCTTTAAACTTTAAACGAGTCTTTAGGGATGATTTTTATCTTGAAATGCAAGATCACAATATGAAAGAACAAAAAAAAGTAAATCGTGCATTGATTAAACTATCTAAAGAAATAAATGTTAAATTAGTAGCTACTAATGATGTACATTATTTAGTCAAAGAAGATAGTGCTATCCATGATGCTTTGTTGTGTATTCAAACTGGTAAAATAATAGAAGAGACAGATCGCATGAAATTTCCAAGTAATCAATTTTATTTAAAAAGTTATGAAGAAATGTATGAAATATTTCAAAATGTTGAAAATTGTTTAGATAATACTCTAGAAGTTGCTAATAAATGTAATTATGATTTTGATTTTACACAAATGCATTTACCAGCTTATAAGGTGGAATCAAATCTTACAAGTTTTGAATATTTAAAATCACTTTGTGTTAGAGGATTAAAGCAAAGATATAAAGACATCGATGATAAATTAAAAAAACGCCTTGATTATGAATTAGATGTTATTAAAGAAATGGGATATGAAGATTATTTTTTAATAGTATATGATTTTATTAAAGTAGCCAAAGAAAAAGGAATTTTTGTTGGTCCTGGACGTGGTAGTGCAGGTGGTTCTTTAGTTGCGTATGTATTAAAAATTACTGAAGTAGATCCAATAAAATATGGACTTATTTTTGAAAGATTTTTAAATCCTGAAAGAATAACTATGCCTGATATTGATATTGATTTTGAAGATTCAAGAAGGCATGAAGTTATAGAATATGTTATTAAAAAATATGGAATAGATAATGTATCACAAATAATTACATTTGGTACTATGGCAGCAAGAGCAGCTATAAGAGATGTTGGAAGAGTATTAAATATTACTTATTCAAAGGTAGATAGAGTAGCTAAATCTGTTAATAGAATGAATTCGTTAAAAGATGAATTGAAAATTAATAAACAACTTCAAGATTTAATATATGATGATGAAGAAATAAAAACTTTAATAAAGTTTGCAACTAGATTAGAAGGGGTTCCAAGACATGTTTCTACTCATGCGGCAGGAGTAGTAATTTCTAAAAAAACTGTTGATAGTTATGTCCCGCTTTATGTTCAAGATAATAATGTATCTACTCAGTATGATATGACAATACTTGAAGAATTAGGACTTTTAAAAATGGATTTTTTAGGATTAAGGAATTTAACTATAATTAAAAATACATTATTATTAATTGAAAAAAATAGAAATAAAAAAATAGATATTGATTTAATAGATATTAATGATAAAGAAACATATAAATTGATTGCAAGTGGAGATACATTAGGAGTTTTTCAGTTAGAATCTACTGGCATGAGAAAGTTTATGAAAAAACTTAACCCTAAAAGTATTGAAGATATTATTGCAGGAATTTCCCTATATAGACCAGGTCCAATGGAATCAATTCCTATGTATATTAAAAATAAAAATAATCCTAATGAGATAAAGTATTTACATCCATTACTTAAACCAATTTTAGAAGTTTCTTATGGAATTTTAGTTTATCAAGAACAAGTTATGGAAATTGTTAGAAAACTTGCAGGTTATTCATATGGTAGAAGTGATTTGGTAAGACGAGCAATGGGTAAAAAAAAGATTGAAGTAATGAAAAAAGAACGTGATATTTTTATTAATGGGCAAGTAGATTCTAGCGGTGAAGTTATTGTAGATGGTTGTATTAGAAGAGGTGTAAGTGAAAAAATCGGAAATATTGTTTTTGATGATATGGTTGATTTTGCAAAATATGCTTTTAATAAATCACATGCTGCTGGATATGCAATGATAGCTTATCAAACAGCGTATTTAAAAACACATTATACTGTTGAATTTATGGCGGCATTAATGACTAGTGTTGTAGGAAATCACGAAAAATTATCATTATATATTCAAAATGCTAAAACATTAAAAATAGAATTGTTACCGCCTAATGTAAATAAATCATTTAAATATTTTGTAGTGGAAGGTAATAATATTAGATATGGATTGCTTGCAATAAAAAATGTTGGTAGTGGAATAATTAAAGAAGTTGAAGATAAAAGAAAAGATTCGCAATTTAATAATTTCGTTGAGTTTTGTGAAAGAGTTGAACCATCAGAATTAAATAAAAGATGTATTGAAAGTTTGATTAAAGCTGGAGCTTTTGATGATTTTAAACTTTATAGATCTCAACTTTTAGCAATATTTGATAGAGTTGTATCAAGTATTCATAATAGTTCAAGAAAGAATGTAAGAGGACAAGTATCAATTTTTGAATCAAATAATAATTTTATTGATCAATCTGTTATTAATTATGATGTTCCAAATATTAAGGAACTAAGAGAAGATATTCTTTTGCAATTTGAAAAAGATGTTTTAGGAATATATTTAACTAGCCATCCGTTTAGTAAATGGATGAAAAAATTTAAGAATGTTAAAATTCAAAACATTTCAGAATTTATAGAAAAAGTTAAATCTCAAGAAGAAAAATATGATGAAAAACAAATAGTGTTAATTGGTCAAATTTCTAAAATTTCTTATAAAACTACTAAAAATTCGAATGAAATGGCATTTTTAACAATCGAAGATATGTATGGAGAACAAGATATTATTGTTTTTCCAAAGACATATTATAGCGTTAAAAATCTTTTGAAAATTAATAATCCAATAATTGTAAGAGGTACTATTAATTTTAATGATACTGAGTTGCCTAAAATAATTGCAATAAAAATTGAAAAAATAACTGATGAATTAATTGAAAAAATGAATAATAATAATAGAAAACTTTATTTAAAGCTAAATAAATATAATAATAATGATATTATTTCAATAAAAAGGGTACTATTAAATAGCAGGGGTAATAAAAGTGTTGTTCTTTACTTTGAGGATATAAATAAGAAGTTAGTTCTTAAAGAAAAGTATGCTATTTCTTATTCAGAAAAATTAAAATTAAATTTAGAGGAAATTATTGGTAAAGGTTCAGTAAAATATTGTTAA
>JAYEHA010000091.1:1672-4733 GCA_034659335.1 Bacillota bacterium | reverse complement strand
TCCCACCGAAGATTACAAATACTATTACTAGGCAGGTTTCCTGACTTATATCATATATATTTATCTTCCCAGTTTCCCAGTGATATAAAAAATATATACTTAGATATTTACAGTAGCGGGGGCTGTGTTAGATTTTAACTAACTTCCCTTTTAACCTAAATTTTAGGCACCTAATAACTTAATTAAATTTTTATAATTTATTACACAGCTCATTATATATATATATATAATAAATGTCAATATTATTAATTTTTAAGTTCCCAAAAAAGTGATAAGGAAATGAATATGAAGTTGTCTTCTAATAAACAAATTAATACCTTATATAAACAAAGAAATGTTGCAAAATAGTACTTGACATAGATAGGTGAAAAATCATATCTAGGAAATAAGAGCCTTCGTGTTCATTCAAATGAATCTACAGACGCAAAAACATTTATGGAGTTTATAGATTAGATCATGCAGTTTCATCAAATCAGAAAGAAATATTAAAAACTTTTAGAATAAAAAAATAGAATCTGATTAATTGCTTATTGACCTTTGGATTATTTTAAGTAATATATTACTTAAAACAACAAGTTGTATTAAGTGCATAATAGTGATATAATGACAATGAGGAGATGATATTATGCCTAATATAAAACCAGTTTCTGATTTAAGAAATTATAATAAAATATTAAAAACTATTGGATTAGGGTCGCCAGTATTTTTAACTAAAAATGGTCGAGGTAAATTTGCTATTGTTGCTATTGAAGAATATGAGAAAAATCAAGCCACAATTAAGTTATTATCAAAATTACTAAAAGCTGAAAATAGAATTAGCAAAGATAAAGATTGGATGACAGAAGAACAGGTTAAAGAAAAGTTAGGACTTTGATATAATGCATAAACTAAAGATCAATCCTTTAGCAACAGAAGATTTAATTGAAATTAAAACTTATATTTCAAAGGATTTAGAGAATCTGAATTCTGCTGTAAATACAGTTAATAAAATTATAGAAAAATATACTTTATTAAAAGAATTTCCTTTAATGGGGACTAATCTATCTTCAAGAATAAATATAGAAACAAATTTTAGATATTTGATATCAGATAATTATTTAATTTTTTATAGAGCTGATGATGAATTTGTATATGTTTATAGGATACTATATTCTGGGAGAGATTATCTTAAAATTCTTTTTCCTAATAGAATGAACTGAATCTCCCACTACTTTAGTGGCAGAAGATTCAGTAGTTTCTTTATAGCTAATTCCAAAACTAACTACTAAAATCCATATTTCCTAACTCCCTTATAATAATTTAGTTTTATCGCATTTTAGCTCAAGAAAACCTACAATAGTTGCCATTAAAACTCTTGGCACTCGAACTAACCATATTACACTTATTTCCAATGACCTATAGTTATTACAAATAAACTAAAAAGAAAAATCAACATTATGATACACACAATAAGTATAATTCTCCCTAAATCATATAATCCATTTACATCAAAAGTCTATCATAATTTTTATACAAAAAAAACGCCAACCGAAGTTAGCGAACAATATTATTATTATGTTCAGACCTTCCCACCGAAGATTACAAATACTATTACTAGGCAGGTTTCCTGACTTATATCATATATATTTATCTTCCCAGTTTCCCAGTGATATAAAAAATATATACTTAGATATTTACAGTAGCGGGGGCTGTGCTAGATTTTAATTAACTTCCCTTTTAACCTAAATTTTAGGCACCTAATAACTTAATTAAATTTTTATAATTTATTACACAACTCAATATATATACAACCAAAATAAATGTCAATATTATTAATTTTTTTAAGTTTCCAAAAAAGTGCAATGTCACAAATAAATTATAGTATAAGAATCTTATTGTCTTAAAAAAATATTTCCTGGAGCCCTCATACATCAACACTCCATTTCCACCTCAAATTCTATTTAATAACTCACTTTATTTCTTCCGGTTTTTTTTGCTTCATAAAGCAAATTATCTGCTTTAATTAAAATAGAATCATAGCCTTTCATATATTTATCTACAGTTGCAACCCCCATACTACATGTTAAATTCACTTTATTCTTATTTTCATCAAAAATAGCATGTTCAATTTGTATCCTAATATTTTCAGCTTTTTTAAAAGCATAATCTAAATTTTTATAGGGCAATATTAGAATAAATTCTTCACCACCAATTCTTCCTAATATTTCATTTTCTTGAAGATAATCAACAATTAATTCTGATATTTCTCTTAATACAATATCTCCAACAGCATGACCATAGGTATCATTAACACTTTTAAAATAATCAATATCTAGAGATATTAATGAAAACACTTCATTTTTCCCTTTGAAATTTGCAAACCTCATTTTTAATTGATCTAATACATATACTCTTGAATATGCACTTGTAAGAGAATCATAATTAATAATATTAATTAATTTTTCATTATATTCTTTTAATTGAACAGTCCTTTCTTTAACAATTTTTTCGCACTTATAATATGCTTTCGAATATCTTTTCGAAAGAGTTAGTGAATAAATAAGTATAATTCCAATAGCACCTATTGGATTATTTTCTTTAAAAATATTATTTGGAATAAAATAAATTAATATTGCAGTTGAAAATAAAATTAAAAAACCAAGTAAAATTATTTTAGCATCAGATTTTTTCTTAAACGCTGCTCTAAAAAGTTGAATAAAAATATATATAATTATTACTAGATTTATAACCATATTAAAACGCTGTATAATCATAATATTGCTAAACAATATTGTTTTAGGTACAAAAATAACATATAGAGATAAAATAACCATATATATATATAGAATTTTAAATATATTATTACTAATTTTATTTTCAAACTCTTCGGAGTACATGTGTTGTGTAAATTTCACATAAAATATTGGAACAATTATAAAAATAAGAAAAATAAGTTTTTCCTTATAAAACCAATCTGTACTTTTAACAACAGTTAGTATTGAAGAACTAAAAGCTATTAATGAAAAATAAAGTGCTGCATAATTTTTCTTATAAAAAATAAATAAAAACATATGATATATCG
>JAYEHA010000091.1:0-1572 GCA_034659335.1 Bacillota bacterium | reverse complement strand
TTTGCAGCAAAATACGCTGATTTTTCCGTTATTAAATCATAATTAAGTTCATCCATTATATGGAAGTAACTCGTTGACATTGCTAAAAGATTAGGATCTTCATGTATTTGATATAATAAATTTTGAAATTCCATTTTGGTAATAGAATTATTAAGATTATTGTATTCTGCAAATAAATAATCCTCGGTTATACCAAATCTTCGACCTCTTCTAATAATATTTCTTTGAACTAGTTTAACACTACCACATTTCATATCTAGAGCATCTTTTACTGCTTTTTTAACTACTTTTCCTATTTTTTCACCAAATACAGAATGTTTTCCCGCAGTTGTTAAGTAATTTTTTGAATCATTATTGCCAATAATTACTACACCATCAGTTCCTGTTCCTGTAGCTAGTCCATTAGAGTATCGACTATCAATCATCATTTCCTGTAATGCAGCAGTTTTTGCTTCTGTGCAAGTCATTAAAATTCTAGCCATTATTCCAGGTGGTATATTTGCATTAATATTTAGAATTATGTTTATTGTACCTGATTTATATTCTATTTTATTAACTAATTCATCGAAAGTTACTTTATCTCCAACTCTTCCTGCATTCACTTCAGTTCCTGCAGTAATAAAAGCTGTAATCTCAATATCATGATAATATTGTGTTTCAATAGCTACATGATCCATACTTGCAGCTGTACTTAAACCTGTTGATTTTTCAGATATTAAATTTAATTCTTTAGCAATTATACCTAAATGTTCTTCATAGGTATCAGCTTTCAAATTTATATCTGATGACATATCTTCCTGTTTATTGAACACATATTTTATATTTTCACTATATCCGCCATTAAAAATTGATGTACTTAAAACATTTCGATTCCCTGTCAGCTCTAATACTATTGAATTATTATATTTTGTTACTATATCACCCATATTTGATTTATATATTATCATTTTTTCTCCATTTTAAATTTTTTTGTTATAATATTTTTTTACTAAAAATACTATTGTTACCGCAAGCATAAAACCTACTATAACGTCCGACAGAAAATGAACTCTAATTATTAATCGAGAAATTGCAATCAGAAAAAACACAGTCATACTTGTATATTTAATAGTTTTTTTCTTCAAATAATAAAACGATAGCATAAAGCCAATTCCTGATATACTTGAATGACCAGATGGAAATGAATATGAAGTTGGCCTTTTAATAAACAAATTAATACCTTCAATTACTTCAAATGGCCTAGCTCTTCCAATTAAGTTCTTTAATAAAAGCTGGACTATTATTAATGAAAATATTGTTGATAATATAGTTACCGAAATTAGCCGAGAAAGCCTCACTCTTGTTAAAGGGCGGGTATGAATCGCTTATTTTTGTTCTTGAACATGTGTTCCTTTTGTGATATAATGTGAATATCAAATGATATTCAGTGGGGGCAAAGAAGATGAATACCTAAATATAGAAAACATATTTTAGATAATCCTAAAATTAAACAATTAACTTTAAATACCATTAATGAATTAGCTGACATACATAATTTTAAAGTATTAGCTATTGAAATAATGGCAGATCATA
>JAYEHA010000090.1:0-4743 GCA_034659335.1 Bacillota bacterium | reverse complement strand
ATGTTGAAAAACGTAAAACATTATTGTATAATATAGCAATGAGTTTGGAATGGCGGTGAAATAATGGCAATTGTAATAAAAAATTTAAAAAAATATTATAGAGTTGGAGATCAAGTTGTAAAAGCTCTTAGAGGTGTTGATTTAGAAATAGAAAAGGGTGAGATTTGTTGTATTTTAGGAACTTCCGGTTCGGGTAAATCAACATTTCTTAATTTAATGGCAAGTCTTGAAAAGCCAACTAAAGGTCAAATATTTATTAAAGATCAAGATATCACAAAGATGAATGAAAAAGAATTAGCAAAGTTTAGGCAAAAGCATATAGGGTTTGTATTTCAATCATATAATCTTCTAACTGCATTAACGGCACTGGAAAATGTTTCTTTGCCATTAACGTTTTGTGAAGTACCAAAAAAAGAAAGAGAGAAAAGAGCATATAAGATTTTATCAAAAGTTGGTTTAAAAACTCATGTATTACATAAACCTACTCAATTATCTGGTGGTCAAAGACAGAGAGTAGGTATTGCAAGGGCGTTTGTAGGAAGTCCAGAAATAGTTTTTGCAGATGAACCGACTGGAAATCTTGATTCAAAAACTTCAGAAGAAGTTATGAATTTAATACTTGAAATAACAAGAGAAAAACAATTAACTTTAATTATGGTAACGCATAATAGTGAACTTGCGAAATATGCAGATAAAGTAGTTTATATTTTAGATGGAGAAATTAGAAGAGTAGAAAATCAAAATAGAGAGCATGATATCAGGAGGTATGAACATGAAACAAATAAATAAAATAGTGAGTGTAGTAATGATTTTAATAGTGACTATTGTAGGATTTTCTTCATTTGCAGCAACTGATTATATAACAGAAAATTATACAGTATCTAAAAGTGAAATTAATAGTAATGATGTCTTTACACTTACTTTAGATTTAAAAAATGTTACTAGTGCAAATGAAGCAGATTATTTACAAATAACAAATTCTAATTTTGAACCTACTAATGGAATTAGAAAAGTAACAATAGCTAATATAGATAGTATTGCGATTAGTTTAAAATATATTGGCTCAGATAATGAATTTACATTTGATGTTTTTCAAAATGATGGAACTCAAACTGGCTCTGAAACAATTAATATAATAGAGGCACGAAAGTATTCATCAAGTAGCCCATCGCCTTCACCTACGGATACGACTAAATATATGCCTTTATTTCAGATAAAAGATGATTATGAAATTAAAACATTTATTGGTGGAAAATCTGTTGAGCTTTCAATTCCAATTGTTAATATTGGTAAATATTCTGGGAAAAATGTTGATATTACATTAGATTTAGAAAATGGTCCATTCGTTAGAAAAGATAGTCCAATATCAACTATTGATAGAATAGCTAAAGATAAAGTTGAAAATGCAATATTTAATTTTGATATATCTAAAGTTGCTATGAATAAAACATATAAAATTCCTGTAAAAATAGAAGGTTCTAATTCTTTTGGAGATGTAATAGAGGTTGTTAATACAGAATATATGGTAAAAATAACTAATAATAATATACAACCAAAAGTTTCAGTTTTTGATTATGAATTAAGAGGTAATATAGCAGATAATAATGGAGCAATAATACTTGAATTAAAGAATTTTGGCTCAGTGAATGCAAAAAATATATCTTTAACTTTAGAAGGTTTTACTAAAGATGGAATAAGGTTGTATCAAGATACAGCAACTAAAAGAATTTTAGAAATTTCTGGTGGAAAAACAAGAAAAGAATATTTTAGAATTACAAATGATAAAAATTTAAAAAGTGGAACTTATGAATTAACAGCTAAAATGGAATATTTTGATGATGAAGGAAATGAATATTCAACAATTTCACCAGTTTATGTAAATGCTCTTGGAATAAATGAATCAGATATTGATTTAAGTATTGAAAATTTAAAGTATAATTCTGAAATTTCTACAGGAAAGGATTTAGATATTCAATTTAATCTTAAAAATAATGGATTAGTAAATTTTGAAAGAGTAGAAGTTACTCTAGAATTTCCTGGTCAAATGATTTCTAAAACACCTAAAAAAATAATAATTGATGACTTTAAAATTAATGATGATAAAAAATGTGATTATAAAATTCTAGTTAATAGTAAAATTCCATCTGATAATTATGATTTCTTTATAAGGGTAAAAGCATATTTAAATAAATCTGATCTTGAAAATTATTATACTGTTGATAAATATTTTGGTGTTTTTGTAAAAGGTATAAGTGAAAAAGGAAGACCAAAATTAATAGTAGATAATTATACATTTGATGGTTCAAATGTATTGGCGGGAGATGAGTTTCCTTTAACTTTGTTTATTAAAAATACAAGTGATATTCAAAGTGTTAAAAATATAAAAGTGAGTATTGAATCAGCTGAAGGTGTTTTTATGCCTGTAAATACGTCAAGTTCTTTCTTTATTGATGAAATAAAAAGTAATGAAATATTAGAAGAAATGATAATGTTAAAAACTACGCCTGATGCATCTGTAAAAAGTTATAATATGGTAGTTAAAATGGAGTATGAAGATGCAGATGGAAATGCATATGATAGTGAGGGAAATTTGTTTACAGAAACAGATAATCTATCAATTGCAGTTTTACAGCCGATTAGATTAGAAATGTCTGATATTACTTTGCCTATGGAATTTTATATAGGACAATCTGCAAATTTAGAGATTGAGTTTTACAATATGGGACGTTCTACAATGAATAATATGATGATTAAAGCTGAAGGTGATTTTGATTTGCAAAATGCAAGCTATTTTAAAGGTGATTTTCAGTCAGGTTCATCGGATTATTTTAGTACAACTATTATCCCTACAAAAGAAGGAATTACAAAAGGAAAAATAGTATTTTCATTTGAAGATGCAATTGGAAATATATCAGAAATAGAAAAAGAGTTTGAAATAAATGCTTTTCCAAAACAAGAATTTAATAGTGATGAATTTAGTAATGGTGCTATGAATAACGAATTTGAGCATGAAGATATTGAAAAGAAAAGTAAGGCACCTTATATAATAATTGCAGTTATTATTGCGATTATAGGATTAGTAATGTTTCTTAAGAATAGAAAAAAAAGAAAATTAGCTAAATTAATGGAATTTGATGATTTAGATGACTAATAGAGATTTAGTGACAATGGGATTTAGTAATTTAAAAAGAAGAAAGGCAAGAACATTTTTAACTGTTTTTGGAGTAGTTATTGGTGCAGCTTCAATAATTGTAATGTTATCACTTGGAATTGGAATGAATAGAAATTTTATGAAAAATATGGAAACAATGGGAAGTTTGAATGTCATCGAGGTTTCGCCTAAGTATGAACAAGAAAGTAGTTCAGATAAAACATTATTAGATGATAAGGCGGTAGAAAAATTTAGAAATATTCAAAATGTGGATGCTGTAATGCCTATGCTTAGTAAATATGTAAATGTTAAAGCTGGAAGGTTAGAAGCAGGAATGAGTTTATATGGTATTGATTTAGATGTTATGGAAGAATTTGATTTTAAAGTATCTGATGGAAGATTTCCAACAAAATTTGGGAATAATGAAATTATATTTGGTTCAAGTATTTCAAGTCAGTTTTATGATCCAAAGTCAAGGAATAGATATGATTCTATGAAAGAAGTAGATTTAATGGAAACACCTCTTAAATTGTTTTTGGAAATGGGCATGAACGATGAAAGAGAAAGAGGTATTAATCTAAACGCTGTAGGTCTTTTAGAGTCTGATTTTAGTGAAAAAGATTGGTCAGCATATATGGGAATTGAAACTTTAGAAAAACTATATAAAGATATAGAAAGAAAAAGTGAAAATCGTAGTCGGAGGAAGGAAGAAAATGATAAGTACCAAAGTGTAAAAGTAAAAGTGAACGATATTGATAAAGTTGCTGAAGTTACAAAAGAAATTGATGCTATGGGATTTAGAGCGTGGTCTCTTAACGATATGTTAGAGGGCATGAAAAAGACTTATGCCGGCATTCAAGCGGTTTTAGGTGGAATAGGTGGTGTATCATTATTTGTTGCTGCTATAGGAATTACTAATACCATGGTAATGTCAATTTATGAACGAACAAAAGAGATAGGCATTATGAAAGTAATAGGGGCTGAAATTAAAGATATAAAAAAATTATTTTTAATTGAAGCTGGAATGATAGGATTCTTAGGTGGAATCATTGGAATGATAGTCAGCTTTGCTATAAGCAATATAATTAATAAAGTGGCCCTATCATTTATGGATGGAGGAATGGGTATTGAAGAAATATCATATATTCCTATATGGCTTTATTTAGCAGCACTTGCATTTTCAACATTGATTGGAATAATAGCAGGGTATTATCCAGCTGTAAAGGCGATGAAATTAAGTGTATTAGAGGCAATAAGGACAGAGTGAAGCTGGGGCTTCTAAGAAATTAGGAGTCGCTTTACCAGACTCAGTTTTAAGAAATTTTAGCTACGATAATTAAGTTATAACACCCTAGGTTGCCGCATCAGACCTTTGCTCTGTTGTCTGTAATTAAGTTGGAATTATGGGATAGCTCCTGTGTTGCAGATGTAAAAAGCTTATTTATCATTGTCGAGATGAGGTCGGATTCTATAGTTGATAACAGATTATAGATACGCATTACCTGCTTTTTAGCAGAGGATTTAACAGAAAGGACTGTTTTAAATGGTATATGTAGAAAGTCAAGAAGGTGAACCATTAATGCCTTGTAAGA
>JAYEHA010000089.1:0-4753 GCA_034659335.1 Bacillota bacterium | reverse complement strand
CTAAAAAGAAAGACTGGTTAGCACCAAGTATTGAACATAAAATTCAAACACATTTAACTATAATTGATAAAGTCTATCAGATTTTGCCAATTACAAAACTTATAGTTGAAACAGCACAATTTGATATCCAAAAAATTAAAAATTCTGAAATACAAGGAATAGAATATCAACAAGGCAATCAATTAGGTTTTTGGAATGTTAGGGAGTATGTCTTATTTAGAGATAATCATCAATGTCAACATTGCAAAGGTAAATCTAAGGATAAAATATTAAATGTTCATCATATAGAATCAAGATAAACAGGTGGAGATAGTCCAAGCAATCTAGTAACACTTTGTAATACCTGTCATAATGCTTATCACAAAGGTAAAATAGATTTAAAAATTAAACGTGGTAAAAAATTTAATCATGCGACATTTATGGGTATAATGAGGTCTACTTTGCAAAAGAGATTGTTTGAATTATATGATAACGTTGAAATAACTTATGGCTATATAACTAAGAATACTAGAATAACAAATGACCTAGAAAAAGCACATAGAATAGATGCTAGATGTATAAGCGGTAATCCTAAAGTTAAACCTATTGAAAATTGGTTTTATTATAAAAAAGTTAGATGCCAAAATAGACAGATACACAAAGCTAATCATTTAAAAGGACATAAAAAGAAGTTAAATCAAACACCATTTGAAGTTAAAGGTTTTAGATTGTTTGATAAAGTTATGTACGAAAACAAAGAATATTTTATATTCGGAAGACGAAAAACAGGATATTTTGATATAAGAGATTTACAAGGAAACAAAGTAAATAAAGGCTCAATAAGTTATAAGAAATTAAAATTATTAAAAAGAAGGGGAGGTGTGCTTGTGGAGAAACGTATAATATAGAACAATAATATACACGTTTCCTCTCACGACCGAAGTCGCGAGTATCCATGAGCTAAGTTCATGAAATTGTTGATTATAGGAATGGCAACAGTAACTATAATACCGAGAGTGTTGCCTTTTTATATATTTGAGATAGATAGGTTGCCAAAAGTTGTAAAGAATTTTTTAGAATGCATTCCATATACTGTTTTAGGTGCATTAATCTTTCCAGGTGCTCTTAATGGAATAGTAAATGAACCGGTAATATCTATTATTTGTTTAGTAGTTGCAGCTGTAGTTGCATGGTTTAAAGGTGGAATAGTATTTCCAATAATGTCAGCTATCTTAACTGCAGTTTTTTTAAATTTGTTTTGATAGTTAATAATTAAATAAAAAGTTTGACAAGTATAGTAATTAGTGTTATCCTTATTGAGTATTAAAAAATTAAATAATAATTGTTAAGCAGAAATTCCGTTTCTCACCATACAACTACGAGTTCGTATGAGTCACACAGTTTTTAATTTTACTTATGAAAATAGGTATGTGTATATTGAGTATAACGGGTTTGTTACCCGTTTTTTATTATTTAAAATAAAGTTAGTAATTATAACTAAATTATTAGTTATAAAATAATAATATGGAGGTGCAGATATTAAAAGTAAAAAACCTGAAATAAACGAAAAAATTAGAGTTCGTGAAGTTAGGGTTATCGATAATAATGGAGAACAATTGGGAATACTTCAGACAAGTGATGCAATCGACATGGCCTTAGAAAGAGGTTTTGATTTGATTAATGTTGCTCCTGGAGCAACTCCACCAGTTTGTAAGATGATGGATTATGGTAAATATAAATACGAACTTGCTAAAAAAGCAAAACGTGTTAGGAAAAATAGTTCAGTAGTTGAAACAAAAGAGTTAAGACTTAGTGTAAAAATTGAAGATCATGATTTACAAACTAAAGCTAATAAAGCTAAAGGTTTTATTAAAGATGGGAATAATGTAAAAATAACACTAAGATTTAGAGGAAGAGAAATGGGACATAAAGAATTAGGATTTGGCGTAATTGAAAAATTTATTGATTTCGTAGGATTAGATTTATGTAATATTTCAAAAAGAGCAAAAATTGAAGGGCGTAATATGGTTGCATATATTGAGCCGAAACGTACTATATAGGGAGGAATCAAAATGCCAAAGATGAAATCACATAGTGGTTCTGCTAAAAGATTTAAGAAAAGTGCTAGTGGAAAAATTAAAACAAAAAGAGCTTTTAGAAGTCATATATTAACTAAAATGTCTCCAAAAAGAAAAAGAAATTTAAGAAAATCTGGAAGTGTTGCTAGTTGCGATGCTAAAAGAGTTAAAAAAATGATACCATATACTTAAGAATTAGGAGGCATAAATAATGGCTAGAGTAAAAGGCGGAATGAACGCCAGAAAAAAACATAAAAAAATATTAAAATTAGCAAAAGGTTTTTACGGACAAAAAAGTTTAGTGTTTAGAGCGGCAAATACTGCTGTAATGAGATCATTAGCTTCAGCATATATTGGAAGAAAGCAAAGAAAAAGAGATTTTAGAAAATTATGGATTACTAGAATAAATGCTGCAACTAGATTAAGTGGTTTAAGTTATTCAAAATTTATCCATGGTTTAAAAGTTGCTGATATTCAGGTTAATAGAAAAGTTCTTTCTGAAATGGCAATATACAACCCAGAAGATTTTGCACAATTAGTAAATATAGCAAAAGAAAATTTATAAAAAGTAAAATTAACCGCTGAGAAATCAGTGGTTAATTTTTATTTTAGCTATAATATTAAATAAAATAATTGATACTTCTATTTAATATATGTATAATGTAGTGAATAAGGGATTGATGATTTAAGAAAAATAGGTGAAATTATGTATAATATAAAATCCATAAAACTAAATAGTAAAAGTAATCCTGCGTTTGTATTAACATTAGGATTTGTTTTTCTAATACTTATAGGAACAATTTTTTTAGCATTACCTATTGCATCAAAAAATGGAGTAAGTGTGGGATTGATTAATGCATTATTTACTTCAACTTCAGCTGTTTGTGTAACGGGACTAGTTGTTGTAAATACTGCTGGTTATTGGAGTGTATTTGGTAAAATTGTAATAATGATGTTGATTCAGGTTGGCGGATTAGGATTTATGACAATGGCTACATTAATAGCTATTTTGACTGGTAAAAAAATTGGACTTAAAAATCGAATTTTAATTCAAGAATCATTAGGGCAATTTACTATTGCAGGTGTTGTTAAACTGACAATTAGAATAATTCAAGCTACTTTAATTATTGAATTAGTAGGTACAATTATTTTAGCTATAAAATTTATTCCAGAATTCGGATTAAAAAAAGGTCTTTTTTTTGGAATGTTTCATTCAATTTCAGCATTTTGTAATGCGGGATTTGATATTATTGGTAATAGTTTAGAAAATTATGTAGGAAATCCAATTATCAATTTTACTATTATGTTTCTTATAATTTTAGGTGGAATTGGATTTACAGTTATAATAGATGTTATAAAGACAAATAAAATCAGAAAATTATCGTTACAAACAAAATTAATTTTAGTGGTTACTTTGGGATTATTGATTATAGGATTTGTATTTTTCTTTATTATTGAATATGGTAATCCAGAAACAATAGGAAATTTACCTTTAGGTGATAAGATATTGGCATCGTTATTTCAATCTGTTACACCTAGAACGGCTGGATTTAATACAGTACCAATTGGTGATTTGCGAGAATCTTCAAAGTTTTTTACTATAGTTTTAATGTTTATTGGAGGATCGCCTGGTTCAACTGCTGGTGGAATTAAAACTGCAACTTTAGGACTAATTCTTTTATCAGTTTATGCAGAGATAACTGGAAAAGAAGAGGTTGTATTTGCAAAAAGAAGAATATCAAATGAGACAATTTCAAGAGCAGTATCAATTTTAATAATTGCTTTAACTTTAGTAATAATTGTAACTATGATTTTATCAGTGAGCGAAATCAATTTTAAATTTATTGATATATTTTTTGAAGTGGTTTCAGCTTTTGGTACGGTTGGATTATCTACAGGAATAACTGATGGATTAACTTCATTTGGCAAAATTATTATAACGATTACTATGTTTTTAGGTAGAATAGGGCCTATTACAGCTGCTATTGCAATTGCAAGTAGACATAGCGGAAATAGAGCATTAATTAGATATCCTGAAGGTAAAATATTTGTAGGTTAGGGGGAAATATGGATAAGCAATTTGTTGTAATTGGATGTGGGCGTTTTGGGGAAGCAGTTTCTACAAAACTTATTGAGTTAGGAAAAGAAGTTATGGTTGTTGATATAAGTGAAGATATTATTCAAAATATTTCTCAGACTGTTACTTATGCTGTTCAAGCTGATGCCACAGATGAAAATTCTATTAATTCTTTGGGCATTAGAAATTTTGATGTTGCAATTATTTCTATTGGAACAAATATTCAAGCATCTTTATTAGTAACTTTAATGGTAAAAGAATTGGGTGTGAAAAAAGTAGTTGCAAAAGCACAAAATGAATTGCATGCAAAAATTTTATATAAAATTGGTGCTGATAAAGTAGTTTTTCCTGAAAGAGAAATGGGAATAAAAGTTGCTAAAAGTTTAGTGTCAAAGAATGTACTCGATTTTATTGAGTTAGCTCCTGATTATAGTATCATGGAAGTATTAGCATTAGATGAGTGGATAGGTAAAACTTTAATAGAAATTGATATGAGATCTAAATTTGGAATTAATGTTATGGCAATAAAACATGAGTATGATATTAATATTTCAATATTGGGGAGTTATCTTATAAAGAAAAATGATATATTGGTAGTAATCGGTAATAATAAGGATCT
>JAYEHA010000088.1:0-4766 GCA_034659335.1 Bacillota bacterium | reverse complement strand
AAGTAGTTGTATGAAGTCGGTAAAAATTTAAACAAAAAAATATATATTGCAATATTATAAATATTACAATATAATAAATACGAATGATTTAAGAAGAATGTTGTTTTTTATTCGTTAGGAGCTGAATATGTATAATAAATATCAAAACCCATTAGAAATAAGATATTCTAGTAAGGAAATGCAATATATTTTTTCGCCACATAAAAAATTCTCAACATGGAGAAAATTATGGGTATCGTTAGCTGAATCTGAAATGGAACTTGGATTAAATATAAACCAAAATCAAATTGATGATTTAAAAGAAAAAATTGAAGATATTGATTTTGATTTATCAAAAAAATATGAGAAAAAATTACGTCATGATGTAATGGCACATATCCATACATACGGTGATCAAGTACCTTCAGCTAGAGGTATTATTCATTTAGGAGCAACAAGTGCTTTTGTTGGAGATAATACAGATATTATTGTAATGAAAGAAGGATTAGAATTAATTAAAATAAAACTAGTTAATTTACTTTCTAAATTAAGTAAATTTGCAAATGAAAACAAATCACTTCCAACATTAGGATTTACTCATTTTCAACCAGCACAACCATTAACGGTTGGGAAAAGAGCTACTTTATGGATGCTTGATTTATTAATTGATTATAACGAAATAGATAATGTAATTAATAATTTAAAATTAAGAGGTGTTAAGGGTACTACAGGAACTCAAGCGTCTTTTTTAGAACTTTTTAATGGAAATCATGATAAAGTTAAAAAATTAGATAACTTGGTTTGTACAAAATTAGGTTTTGAAAAATCAATACCAGTTTCTGGACAAACATATACAAGAAAAATAGATTCCTTAGTTGTTAATTCCTTATCTAATATTGGGCAATCACTTCATAAAATGACTAATGATTTGAGAATGCTCCAACATTTAAAAGAGATAGAGGAACCATTTGAGAAAAATCAAATTGGCTCATCTGCAATGGCATATAAAAGAAATCCAATGAGATCAGAAAGAATTGCATCACTTTCTAGACATTTAGTAGCACTATCACTAAATCCTCAAATGACGCAAGCTACGCAATGGTTTGAAAGATCACTTGATGATTCGGCAAATAGAAGGATAACAATTGGAGAAGCTTTTTTAACTGCTGATGCAATTTTAGATATTGCTAATAATGTTACTTCAAATTTAGTTGTTTATGATAAAGTAATTACTAAGCGTTTAATGTCTGAACTACCTTTTATGGCAACTGAAAATATTTTAATGGAAGCAGTAAAAAAAGGTGGAGACAGGCAAGAATTGCATGAAAAAATTAGAATTCATTCTATGGAAGCTGGAAAACAAGTAAAAATATATGGTAAAAAGAATGATTTACTAGAAAGAATATCTAATGATAAATCATTTAATTTAAATGAAAATGAAATTTCTAAATTTCTTGATCCTTCATTATATATTGGTAGATCAGTTTTACAAGTTGAAGAATTTATAAAAGAAGAAATTGATCCTATTGTGTATAAATATAAGCATCTTATAGGTAATAACGTTGAATTGAATGTTTAATAATAAAGCAGCCAATGGCTGCTTTTGTGATATTAATACATATTTCAGTTATTTTTTTTGTGTTAAAATTTATGAAAACGTTATTTTTTTTGTGTTATAATAGATAAATAGGGTATGTACATAAATAAGAATTTATTGTGCGTTATTGTATATTTATAAGGAGGAAAAATGTTTAACAAGAAAAGAGTACTATCTGTATTATTAGTTATCGCAATTGTATTAATTTTAGTTCCTTTTTCGTCTGCTGATGCTGTAAAGACTGTCGACATCATTACTTTTAATGATTTCCACGGTAATTTAGCTGAAGATGTTTCTGAATGGGGAAAAAATTTGGGAATGTCAAAATTTATTGGAAAAATTAACGAAATGAAAGCTCTTAATCCAGATTCAATTGTAGTTTCTGGTGGAGACAATTATCAAGGAACAGCTATGTCAAACTTAACTTATGGCGAACCTGTTTCTAAAATGTTTCAAGCATTAGATGTAAAAGTTTCTGCAATAGGTAATCATGAATTTGATTGGGGAACTAGTTATATTGAAAATTGGGCAACAGATGGTGGATTTGATTATCTAGCTTCAAACATTTATGATACTGCTACTAATGAACCTGTTACTTGGGCAAAACCATATGTAATAGTTGAAAAAGGTGGAATAAATGTTGCATTTATAGGTCTTGCTCATCCTGACACTGTAACTTTAACAAAAATTGAAAATGTTTCTGGTTTAGAATTTAGAGATCCTGTTGTAGCTGCACAAGAATGGATTGATTTCTTATTAGCAGGAAATGCTCCTGAAGGAACTCCAGATGTAATTATTGCAGTTACTCACTTAGATTCAAAAGCTGATTATGACACTGGTGAAATATCAGGAAATGCTGTTACATTAGCTAATGGTGTTACTGGTTTAGACGGTATTGTATCTGCTCATAGTCACCAAAGAGTTTCAGGTGATATTAATGGTGTTGCAATAGTACAAGCTTATAAATATGGTCGTTCAATTGGTTTATTATCTATTGAATTAGATGCTGACAATAAAGTTATTGATGTTGTAGCTTCACTTGACAACGCTTATAAAGTAAAAAGCGATATTATTCCTGATACTAATGCAGAATCAATGTATACAGAGTATTACGAAAAATTAAGTCCAATATTAAATGAAAAAATTGGAACTGCTGCTGGAGAATTTACTCATGGAAAAGAACTTCCTAATGTTACTGTATTAGGTCAATGGGTATGTGAAGTAATGGCTGAACAGACAAATACTCAAATCGGTATTCAAAATGGTGGTGGATTGAGAAGAACTATGTTAGAAGGGGATATCGTTATGGGAGACTTATACGAAATTATGCCTTTTGACAATACTCTAGTTACTTTTGATTTACTTGGTAAAGATTTAAAAAGTACAATAGACCACGGAATATTAAATCCTGATATTGGTGACGGTTCATTCTCTGGATTAAATATAGTTTATAATCCAAATGCTGAATTTGAAAGTAGATTAGTAGATATTACATTAACTGATGGAACTCCAATTGAAGATGATACTTATTATTCAGTTGTAGCAAATGATTTTATGTTTACAGGTGGAGATAAATATAATTTTACAAACGCTAAAAATGATGTGAACACATATGTTCCAATTAGAGATAGTTTAGTTTCGGCAATTAAATCTTCTGGAACAATTACTCCTAAAGAAGTAGCTTCTGTTACTGAATTAGAATGTTATACTATCGTTAATGGAGATATGTTATGGAAAATCGCTAAAAATAATAATACTAACTATCAAGCTTTAGCTAAGTATAATGATTTAAGTAATCCTAATTTGATTTTTGCTGGAAATACTTTATTAGTACCAGCTAAATAGAAATTAATTAAATATTAAATCTCCTGGTAACAGGGGATTTTTTTTGTTAATATAGATATTAATAAAGAATTAAGAAAGGAAAAATATGAAAAAGAAAATATTTGTTATATATTTTTTAGTTTTAATTGTTAGTCTATCTTTACTACCTACATTTGCAGAAACTGAATTGGATAAAGAAAGAGAAGCGTATCATACTGAATTAGCAGATGGACCTAAATATGAAGTAATAAAAGCTAAAATAATTGCTGTTCCGTTAGATGAAACTAAAGAAGAAAGGGTAGATGTACCTTTACAATCAGATAGAAGATTACAACATCTAAAAATTAAATTAACTAGCGGTTCTCATAAAGGTGAAATATATACTGTGCAAAATTTAATAGAAATGGTAAATCCTTATAAATTAATTTTTAAAGAAAATGATTCGATATTATTACATATGACTGAAGATGAGAATGGGGACATAAATTTTTTAAAAATTTATGATAGAGTTAGAGATAAATATATCTACATTTCAATTTTAGTGTTATTATTACTATTAGCAATAATTGGTGGTAAAAATGGTATTAAATCAATATTATCATTATTATTTACTGGAACTATAATTATGAAAATTTTAATTCCAATGATTTTAGACGGAAAAGATCCTATTTTAGTTTCAATATTTATTTCTGTTTTAACGAGTACTTTGACAATTTTTTTAATTGTTGGAATAAATAAAAAAGGATATTCAGCACTACTTGGTACAATATCAGGTCTTATTATTTCAGGAATTATGGTATTAATTGTAGGTAAGTTTGCAAATTTTAGTGGACTAGGCGCAGAAGAAGCTCAAATGTTAGCATATGTCCCAAAATTTAAAGATTTGAACTTTCAAGGAATATTGTATGCTGGGATTATTCTAGGTGCTCTAGGTGCAATTATGGATGTTACAGTATCAATTTCTTCATCAATGTGGGAAATGAAACAAATACACTCCGAAATTAAATTAAAAGAATTAATAAGTTCTGGATTAAATGTTGGGAAAGATATTATGGGCTCAATGTCAAACACTTTAATATTGGCATATACTGGTAGTTCAATATTTTTAATTCTTTTATTTGAAGGATATAATTTAAAATTTATTGAAATAATTAATATGGATGTTATTGCTTCTGAAATAACCAGAGCAATTGCTGGAAGTATTGGATTAGTTTTAGCAATTCCTGTTACTGTTTTAATATCTGGATTGATGTATACTAATAAAAAAGAAATTGGTTAACATAATATAATTATGTTACTATAACGAAAAGGGTGATATTATGGGAAATCGACAAAATTATATTATTGAAATATCAAAATTAATAAA